>JANNEL010000106.1:0-5696 GCA_031378595.1 Alphaproteobacteria bacterium | reverse complement strand
ACGGCGGCTTGCCTTGGAACGTGGGCCCGATCAATTCCGGCGCTTCCCCCGGCGCCCACGCGCGCAGCGTGAACTTGGCACGGCGCAAAGCCGGCGCCCCCTTCGGACCGAAATCGGTTTCGGGATTCTCGATGGTCACCAAGTGCGCCTCGATCCGGCCCGCGTTCACGCTCATCAGGCCGTAGCCGTTCGCGTTCGTGTCCGCATAGGTGAGGCCAGGGTTCGCCTTCGCATTCCACCACAGATCGGAAATCCAGCTCGATCCCGTCCATGAGCGCGCAAGCGCCGTGTTCACGCCACCGACCAGCGCAAGGTTGAAGTTTTCGACCACCTCATCGCTGCTCTGATAGGTCACGATGCTGTGGAACACCGAATTGCCCTTCGATGCGCGCTCCGCTCCCGGGAACACGCCTTCCGACGAAATGCCCGCGCACGCGAACTCGACCGCGACCGGTTGGGGCATCTCCGCATCCGGATCGTCCACCAGCACGCCGGCCATATGCATGTGATGATCGCCCGCGCACGCAACCACGTTGCTGACGCCTTGGTCGCGGATGAATTCCATCAACTCCTGCCGCTCCGCCGGATAGCCATTCCACCCGTCGATGCCCAGGCATGAATCCTTCACACCCGCAAACCAAATGCTGCCGAGGTCGAGGCGCACGGGCAGGGCAGGGAAGGGGTTCGCCCAAATCTTCCACCGTGCGTCGGAGGCTTTCAGCACCTCTTTGAACCACGCCTTCTGCTGGGGCCCGAGTACGGAGCCGCGCGGCATCAAGCGCCGCGGGTTGGCGATCTCCGTCCCCGGAAGCATCGACGGCGGATCGCCCTCGTTCGCCGTCTTGCCGAGGTCGAGCAGCTTCACGTGCTCGATCGCTGGCAGCGACTGCCCCTCGATCTTCGGCGGCTTCGGCGGTGGCGATTTGTACGAGCGGTTGTCGGTCAAGATGATCTCGACTGTCTTGCCCCACCTGAGCGTGCGATACGCGGTGAGCGAGGCCAACGCCGCGCGATTGTCCGCATTCGGATCGATCCAATCCTGCTGCGGCCCCAGATAGGGCGTGTCTTGCACGTCGATGAACTTGAAGTCGCGTGCGTGGTTCTCGACCACATTGGGCCGGTCGAAACTGCCCGCAGCCGGCATGCCGGAGAGGAGCGCCGGTATGTATTCGAACCACGCTTGGTTCGCGGCCACCTTGCGCCGTTGCGCAGGCTTGCCGCCGTTGTCGAAATACGTGTCGTGCGATTGCCAGGCGTCGTTCGTGAACTCGTGGTCGTCCCACATGCTGACGAACGGCCAACGCGCGCGCGCCGCTTGCAAATTCGCGTCCGACAAATAGAGTCGGTAGAGGAAGCGATAGTCCTCCAGCGACACCGCGTTCGTCGCGCCCCCATTCTTGTTCCAGTTTGTCGACGGCCACGGCTTCGACCCGTTCGGGAACGGCGGGATGGAGCGATCGCGCGCGTCGGCGCTCTTCAGCCACTTCGGGTCTTGCATATTGGCGTCGAAGCGGTCGCCGCGCACCTCGTAGATGAAGTCGCCCAGGAACAGCACGAAGTCGATCTGATGCTCCGTCGGCGAAGCGAGATCGTCGGAAAGCATCCGCGCCCACGCGCCGTAGAACGCTTGCTCGTAGTTCTGACAGCACGCAAAGGCGAACCGCGTCGGCCGCTCCGTGTTCGGTGTGGGCGCCGTGCGCGTGCGGCCGAGACGCGATTGATCGCCGCCCGCGATAAAGCGGTAGAAATAGATCGTGTCGGGCTCAAGCCCCTGCACGACGAGGCGCAGCGTGTGATCGCTCGCAGGCGTCGTGGCCAGCATCTCGTCGAGCACGATCTCGGCGAACTCCGGCGCGCGCGAAATCTGTACGCGCACGTTGACGTAGTCGTCGTTGCCTTCCATCGCCTCGACGCGCGTCCACAAGACGACGCCGTCCGGCTGTGGATCGCCTGACGCGACGCCGTGCGGAAAGCGGTATTTTCCGGTGACGAGCGAGCGGGGCTGCGCAGCCGCGAACGGCGCGTGCGCCATAGCGGCATAGGTGCCCGCGAAACCTGCGAGCGACTTCAATAGGGAGCGGCGCGAAAACAAGGTCATGAGCCGGCGTTTTGAGTTCTGAATCGATGCAACGCTAGCCCATTCTAAGGCGCACCCGGGAGGTGACGTTGCGCGAAAGGCGCCGGACTGGGTCTTTCCCGCCATAGGACAAGCGTTTTCTGTGGGCTAGTGTGCCGCCCGATCACGAACCGGCTGAGGCAACGCATGAGCAAGATTCCTGTAATGGGCACGGTGTCCCGGGCCTACGGCTTCCTATTGGGCGACATCGGCACAATCGTCCGCCTGGCCTGGGCGCCCCTATTGATCGGCTCGGCCCTCTCCTACGTCTACGGCCCGCAAATCATGGATGCCGCGATCAAAAATCAAAGCGACCCAGCCGCTGCATTGGCACAGGCCCCCGCACAATTCCTGATCGGTATCGTGAGCTTTGTCACCGGTATCATGGCGACGGTCGCACTGCTGCGTGTGGTGATCCAGGGCGACCGAAAGCCCGGATTGTTCGTCTATCTCTGGTTCGGCGGCGCGGAAATGCGGCTCGTCATCGTGACCATCCTGCTCGGGATCGCGCTCATCGCGGCAGGTATCGGCATCGCTTTGGTACTCGCATTGCTCGGCGGGCTCGCGGCCGCGGTACCGGCAATGGGCGCGATCGTTGGGATCGCAGCCTTTGCGCTCGTGCCCTTGATGATCTGGGTGTTCTTGCGCCTAAGCCTCATCTCGGCCGTCGTCGTGGCCGAGAACAATCTGGGCGTGGAGCGCTCATGGCAACTTATGGCCGGCAACGCGCTCAGAATGCTGCTCGTGTTGATCATGACGTTTCTGCCCTACGTCATCTTAGCGTGCATCGCGGCCTACACGATCTTGGGCAACGACTTTCCGCCGTTCCCAAAACTCCCCGCGATGGGCGGCGCCGATGCCAACGTCGCGAACGAAGGCGCCGAAGCGTTTCGCAAGGGTATGGAAACCTGGCAGCTCGGTCTCAACAAAGCACTGCGTGCACACATCGAAGAACTGACGGTACTGGGCTTCATCGGCAACTTGATTTCGACCGCACTCGCCGCCGGCGTCTTCGGCAACGCCTATAACGCCATCACCGAACATCAGCCGGGAACTTGATTAGCGAAACGGATTGGGAATGCCCGGCAGGCCCGGAAGACTTGGGATGTCGGGCGTTGGAATCTTTGAGCGAACCTTGCTCAAACCGCGTTCGATCGCCTCGTCCTTCGATTTGTGGATGAAGTCGCGCACCACGCCGAACACACCGTTCGAGTCCGCTATGACCGAATGCCCGGCCAAAATGTCGAGCGCCTCGCTCGTCGCGAGCGACACGATGTTCGCGGCACCCGAGACCGTCGACAGCTCCGTCGACCCGTCCTCATAGACGTCGATCTTGAGTTCGGTGCCGCGAATGCCGATCGTGACTGTCGGCGTCTGGATCTTCATGTTCTTCTCGGGCATCTGGCCGGAGATAAACCTGAACGCGCCCTTCGCCAGCGTCACCGCCGACCGGCTCGCCTCGCCGGCAAACACATAGTCGTCGACAACTGCATTCGCGTTCGCCCCCAGCGTCAGCTTCGAGGCGTCGACGAAACGGACCCCCGCTGCACTATCCTCACCGGTTTCAAGCCGCTGATTGAGGAAGATCGCGGCGGCTTGAGCAAGTGCAACGCGTTCCGCGCCAACCGGTGTTCCCCAGACATCGTTGACGCGCGTCTCCAGCGCACCGATTCCGTCAGCCGCCATCGCAGGCGCGCCGAGCGCAACCGAAGCAGTGGCCAGCATCAATGCATCGCGCCGCGTCAGCTTCATGAAATCCGTCCCCGAATTGCGTTCGCGCATTGGAGCGAAGGGACCCGGGCTTAAGCAACCCTGCCGGACTGGAAAACCGTCACACTGTGGCGTGAAAGCGTACCACCAGAAGTTACTCTGCCGCGCGCGCACGCCGTTGCTTGGGTTGCGCCATCTCGGCTTTCGGCGCCGCGCGCTTGAACAGCGGCTTTAGGAACTGCCCGGTGTAGGAGCGCGCGATCTTTGCGACTTCTTCGGGCGTACCGGCGGCCACGATCTCGCCGCCGCCGTCGCCGCCTTCGGGCCCGAGGTCTAAAATCCAGTCGGCGGTTTTGATGACCTCGAGATTGTGTTCGATCACGACGACCGTGTTGCCCTGTTCGACCAGTTCATGCAGCACGTCGAGCAGCTTGCGCACGTCGTCGAAGTGCAAACCCGTGGTGGGTTCGTCGAGGATATAGAGCGTGCGGCCGGTTGAGCGCCGCGACAGTTCCTTCGAGAGCTTCACCCGTTGCGCCTCGCCGCCGGACAGCGTCGTCGCCTGCTGCCCGACCTTGATGTAGCCGAGGCCGACGCGTTCCAGCGTCTCCATCTTCTCGCGCACCGACGGCACGGCCTTGAAGAATTCCGCCGCCGCCTCGACCGTCATGTCGAGCACTTCGGCGATCGATTTGTCCTTGAACTTCACTTCCAGCGTTTCGCGGTTGTAGCGCTCGCCCTTGCAGACGTCGCATTGCACATAGACGTCGGGCAGGAAGTGCATCTCGATCTTGATGACGCCGTCGCCTTGGCACGCCTCGCAGCGCCCGCCTTTGACGTTGAACGAGAAGCGGCCGGCTTCGTAACCGCGCGCTTTCGCTTCGGGCAGGCCCGCAAACCAATCGCGGATCGGCGTGAAAGCGCCGGTATAGGTCGCGGGGTTCGAACGCGGCGTCCGCCCGATCGGTGACTGGTCGATGTCGATCACCTTGTCGAGGTGATGCAGCCCTTCGATCTTGTCGTGTGGCGCGGGGTTTTCGCGCGCGCCGTTCAGTTTGCGCGCGGCGGCCTTGTACAGCGTCTCGATGATCAGCGTGGACTTGCCGCCGCCCGACACGCCGGTGATGCACGTGAACGTGCCAAGCGGAACCTCCGCCGTAACCCGTTTCAAATTGTTTCCGCGCGCGCCTGTTACCTTCAGCGCCTTGCCGTTCCCGGGCCGCCGCTTCGCCGGTACCCGGACCTGCCGCAAGCCGACGAGATATTGCCCGGTCAGGCTGGCCGGATTGCTCATCACTTCGTCGGGCGTACCTTCGGCGACGATCTCGCCGCCGTGAATGCCCGCCCCGGGTCCCATGTCGATCACGTGATCGGCGGTGCGGATTGCGTCTTCATCGTGCTCGACCACGATGACGGTATTGCCGAGGTCGCGCAGGCGGCGCAGCGTATCGAGCAAGCGATGGTTGTCGCGTTGATGCAACCCGATCGACGGCTCGTCCAGAACATACAGCACGCCCGTCAGCCCCGACCCGATCTGCGAGGCAAGCCGGATGCGCTGGCTCTCGCCCCCCGACAACGTACCGGAATTGCGCGCGAGCGTCAGATACTCAAGCCCGACGTCGTTCAAGAAGCGCAGCCGGTCCCGGATCTCTTTCAGAATGCGCGTCGCGATTTCCCTCTGCTTGGCGCTGAATTTTTTGTCGACATTCTTGAACCACTCGTCCGCCGATTTGATCGAGAGATCGACGACCTCGCCGACATGTTTGCCGCCGATCTTCACGGCCAGCGCCTCGGGCTTCAGCCGGTACCCGTTACACGTCTCGCACCCGCTTTGGTCCTGAAAGCGCTCCAGCTCTTCGCGCATCCACGC
>JANNEL010000104.1:0-4748 GCA_031378595.1 Alphaproteobacteria bacterium | reverse complement strand
CGTCGGCCGGCCACCGCTTCGCCGACGTCGATCTCGACGATCCGAATTTCGAGCGTACGCCCTATACGGAGTTCGGCGCCTATGGCCGTTCGAAGACGGCGAATGTGGGCTATTTCGGTGGCTATTTCGGTGACAGCTATTTCGGTGACAGCTATTTCGGTGACAGTGCACTAAATTGAATTGAGTGCACTGTCACCGAATTCCTGTCACCTGTCACCGAATTCCTGTCACCGAATTCCGAATTCATGCGACAGGTTATCCGCGGCGATAAGCCGGGGTGATTTTTCTATGCTCTTTGGTGTATTGTTGGGACGGTCGCGTTGAGAGATCGCGCGCGTATCCCGGGCGCTACGGCGCTGGACCTTGGGGCGTTACATGTAGCGGGTGCTGTAGCGCCTTTGTAACGCCGGAAATGGCGGCCTTGAGCCAATGTAACGCCGTAACGGGTGTTTTGATGTTGCTTTGCTGCAGCGAGAGATTCGTGTCCCCGAATTGCATGGCGCCACGTGTGCGCGATGCGAGACAGCGGCACAGCGAAGTGGCACAGGCGACCCCTGTCTCGCATGTCTCGCATCAAACGGCGGTCAGCCGCCCTCGAAACGATGGGAGACAGCTACGAAATGGCCCGCGATGTGGCACAGCTGGAACCGCGGCTCCCGTGTCTCACATCGCAGCGACGAACGGCGGGCGGCGGAGAGCTATTTGATCTTCAACAGCTCGATGTCGAAGACGAGAACTTGGTCGGGCTTAATGCGCTCGCCCTTGCCTTTGCAGCCGTAGGCGAGGTCGGAGGGGATGACGACGTTCCACTTGTCGCCTTCCTTCATCATAGTCAGCGCTTCCTGCCAACCTTTGATGACGCCGCCGGCTTCGAACTCGGCGGGCGGTTCGGACGGCTTCGTTTCGTCGAACGTCGTGCCGTCGATCAGCTGACCCTTGTAGCGGACCTGAACGGTGGAGGCCCACGTCGGTTTGCGGGTGCCTTTGCCTTGGGCCACGACGCGGTATTGCAAGCCGCTTTCGGTGACCTTCACGTTCTCAAGCTGTTTGTTGCCTTCGAGATAGGCGGTCATCTTGGCCCAGTTCGCCTTGTCGCGTTCGGGGCACGCATCGGCGACGCGGACTTTCGGCTTTTCCTTGTCGCCGCCGCCGAGCGAGAAGACGCAACCGGTGAGCGCGACGCCGGTGAGGGCAAGGACGGAAACTGCGGCGATACGGCCGAACGACATGTACGAACTCCCAGGAGGGTCGAAGCGCTAAGGGCGGGAACCTGCCCCGCCGCCCCCAAGACTTGCAAGTGGGATGTGGTAGGAAGCTGGCACATCAGACATTGCGAACGGAAAAGGGACGAATTTCATGAACTCACGGCAATCAATCTTCATCACCGGCGCTGCTTCTGGCATGGGGCGAGAGACGGCGAAGCTATTCGCCTCAAAGGGGTGGCTCGTCGGGGCGACCGACGTGAACGAAGCCGGATTGCAGACGCTCGAGCAGGAGTTGGGGTCCGAGAACTGCTGGATCCGCAAGCTCGACGTCACGTCGAAGCCTGCGTTCGATCAGGCGCTGGCCGACTTCGACGCGAAGGCTGGGCGGCTGGACCTGCTCTTCAACAACGCGGGGATCGGGGAATCGGGCTGGTTCGAGGACGTGCCCTATGACGCGGCCATGCGGGTCGTGCAGATCAACTTCGTGGGCGCGCTGAACGGCGCCTATGCCGGCCTGCCCTATTTGAAGAAGACGCCGAACGCGATGCTGTTTTCGACCTCGTCGTCTTCGGCAACGTATGGGATGCCGCGTATCGCGGTTTATGCGGCGACGAAGCATGCGGTGAAGGGGATGACGGAGGCGCTCTCGATCGAATGGGCGCGCCATGGCGTGCGCGTTGCCGACGTGCTGCCGGGCCTGATCGACACCGCCATCTTGCGCCAGACGCCGAACCGCTCCGGCGATGCACCAAAGCCTTCGGAGGAGCAGTTCTATGCGAACGCCCCGAAGAAAGGGATGTTCCGGCTGATGCCGGCCGACAGCGTCGCCAAGTGCGTGTGGGCCGCCTATCACGCGCCGAAGGCGAAGCTGCACTATTACGTGCCGGAAGAAATCGCCTGGATCGATAGGATCAAGGGGATCGCGCCGTCCTACATGCGGTCGCGGATCATGAAGATCTTTCCGGCGCTGGCGGCGCGCGCGGGGGCTGCGCCCGAAAAATGAAGAGGCCGGAGATTGTTCTCCGGCCCCTAGGACGTTCTCGAAGCGTTGGCTTCTAGAGGTTCCGGCCGCGTTGCGGGCGGTAGAAAATATGCGTGCCGATTTCGGCCACTTTGACCATGCGCGATGCCCAACGCGGGTTCACGTAGTCGGCGTGATAGAACGTTGCACCGCCGGCGACGGCGTTGACGCGGCCGCCCGTGCGCATGACGTTGGCCGCGATGCGGTTGGCCTGGCGCCAGGCTTCCCGGTTCGCGACGCGATCGGAAATGCCGTCGCAGGTGAAGGAGAACTGGCAGCCGGTCCGGCGCTTGGAACCCTCATAGACCACGCCGCAGACCGTCTTGGGACGGCCGGGCACGCGGGTACGGGCGAGAATGACTTCGGCGACGGCCTTCTGGCCCTTCGCGGTCTCGCCGCGGGCTTCGAAGTAGATCGCGGTCGCGAGGCAGTCTTTCTCACGCAGGTAGGCTTGGTAGGCCGGGCGGTTCACGACTTCGTCGCGCACCACCGTGAACGGCAGCGGCTTGGAGCCTGGGGCCTCAAGCAGCGAAAGGGTCGGCTTCAGGCTCATCAGGCGCAACACGACGGCTTTGCCGCCGCCCACCTGGGCGGTTGGCGCGGTCGCGGCGCTGGTCATGACGGGGCTCACGAGCGCGATCGTCAGCGCGTAGAGCAGGGCTCCGCCAAAGCCGACACGCAGAATGCGGTCGTTGCGGCCGAGCAGTCGAACAAGTCCAAACGTCTTCGCCAATGGAAGCTCCATGGTTAGTGGCGTCTCAACACCCCTTTAGGGCCGGACCCCTTGGTGGGGTCTCTCATCGTTTCTCATGGTCCGACGGTGCAGCCATCGGGCCAGTAACTGTCTGGGAGGCTCAGATCCGACCCAAACGCGGTAAACCTGAACCAACTCGGTAGACAACTTGTGCGGGAAAGCCCCCGGCACGGTGGGATTGCACGGGTACGAACTGTGCCGCTGCGGTGCAACAAACTCCGGGTTGTATAGGGATCAAGTACTAACGTGTCACCCGGGGCGCGACGAAATAGGCGATGCCGCCCTGCGACAGGTTGTTCTTGGCGTTAACTGTGCGCTTTATTTCCGCTTTTCAGTATTGGTCTAGTATTCGATAGGTCTTACGTTGATGTTGCAAAATGTTTCCCTGAAACTGTTCTGAATTCGAATGCGTCTATATCTTGTGGTGGTGCGTCATTTATCCCTAGTCATGACGGAGATTTAATATGTGGATTGGCGGAAAATCGCGCGCACGTAGGGAGCGGATGGCCGCAGTGGGTCGCCCGCCTCAGGGGAAATGGCTTATTTCCGCGGTTTGTGTCGATTCAGTCCAAGGCGGCCTGGGCAGCAGCGAGGCGCGCGATCGGCACTCTGAACGGCGAGCACGACACATAATCGAGACGAACCGTTTCGCAAAACTTGATCGATGCAGGGTCGCCGCCGTGTTCGCCGCAGATGCCTAACTTGACGGTGGGTCTCGTTTTTCGTCCGCGCTCGGCGGCGATGCGGATGAGCTCGCCTACTCCTTCGGTGTCGAGGGTGACGAACGGGTCGTTCGGGAGCAGGCCGCGACTGACATAGTCGGGCAAGAACTTGGTGGCGTCGTCGCGGCTGAGGCCGAACGTCGTCTGGGTGAGGTCGTTGGTGCCGAACGAGAAGAACTCCGCCGTCTCGGCGATCTCGCCTGCTTTCAGGGCAGCGCGGGGGAGTTCGATCATGGTGCCCACCATGTAGGCGAGCTTGGCGCCTTTTTCCTTCTCCACCGCCTTGGCGACGGCGTCGATGCGCGTTTTGAGGAAGTCGAATTCGCCCTTCATGGCGACCAAGGGGATCATAACCTCCAGCATCACTGCCCCGCCCGCCTCGCGCTCGGCCAGGACCGCCGCCTCGAACATGGCGCGGGCCTGCATTTCGTAGATCTCGGGGAACGAGATGCCGAGCCGGCAGCCGCGGTGGCCGAGCATGGGGTTCGCCTCAGAGAGGTCTTCCAGGCGCTCACGGAGCTTTTTCGCGTCGAGGCCAAGCGTGGCGGCCGCCTCCTCCACCTCGTGCTCCTTGGGCAGAAACTCGTGCAGCGGGGGGTCGAGCAGGCGGATCGTGACGGGCAGGCCCGCCATGATGGCGAACAGCTCTACGAAGTCGGCGCGCTGGAACGGCAGGAGCTTGGCCAGCGCCGCCTCGCGGCCACCCTTGGTGTCGGCCAGGATCATCCGGCGGACTTCGGCGATGCGTTCGTCGTCGAAGAACATGTGCTCGGTGCGGCAGAGGCCGATGCCTTCCGCCCCGAACTCGCGGGCGTGCTTGGCGTCGGCGGGGGTTTCGGCGTTCGCGCGGACCTTCATGCGGCGCACCGCGTCGGCCCAGCCCATCAGCGTCGCGAAGTCGCCGGAGAGTTCGGGCTGGATCATCGCGACCTTGCCCTTCATGACCTGGCCGGTGGAGCCGTCGATGGTGACGATCTCGCCCTTCTTGATCGTTTGGCCGGTCGCGGAGAACAGCTGCTTGCCGTAGTCGATGCGCAAGCCGCCGG
>JANNEL010000101.1:0-1583 GCA_031378595.1 Alphaproteobacteria bacterium | reverse complement strand
CCTCAGACTTGCGAACACCGAAGCGATCGCGGCCCTGATGACGCTCGGCTTCGAACCGAACAACGATCTCTCCGGCACCATCACGCTCACGTTCGCGGGCGGCGGTGCGATCAAACTCGACGTCGAGTGCTTGGACGCCTGGTTGACCGACCTCTCCGCCCCGTGGGCGACAAAGAACAGACCCGGTCACGGCCTCGAAGAGGTGGGCTAGGGCCCATGCGCAGGCTCAGCACGTCGACAACCGAGTTCGCAGGCGCGTTCGCAACCTTGCTTGACGAAAAGCGCGAAGCCGCGACCGACGTGTCGGCCGCCGTCGCCACAATCATCGCCGATGTGCAAGCGCGCGGTGACGCGGCGCTCATCGATCTCACAAAGCGCTTCGACCGCTTCGATCTGACAACGGCAAACTTGCGCGTCAGCGCCGCCGAGGTCGCCGCCGCGAAAGCAGCAGTCCCGCCCGCCACGCTCGATGCGCTGAAACACGCCGCCGCGCGCATTGAAGCGTTCCACGCCCGCCACAAACCTGTCGACGACCGCTACACGGACGCAGCCGGCGTAACGCTCGGCGCCCGCTGGACGGCTGTCGACGCAGCCGGCCTCTACATCCCGGGTGGCCTCGCGGCCTATCCCTCCAGCGTGCTGATGAACGCAGTTCCCGCGCGGCTCGCCGGTGTGAAGCGCATCGTTGCGGCAACGCCCGCGCCGGACGGCAAGCTGAACCCATTGGTGCTGGCCGCGCTCGATCTCGCCGGTGTCACCGAAGTCTATCGCATCGGCGGTGCGCAAGCGGTGGCTGCTTTGGCCTACGGCACAAAGACCATCGCCCCGGTCGACAAGATCGTCGGTCCCGGCAACGCTTACGTTGCGGCGGCAAAGCGGCAAGTCTTCGGACGGGTCGGAATCGATTCGATCGCAGGTCCGTCGGAAGTCCTCATCATCGCCGACAACGCGAACGATCCGGCATGGCTCGCCGCCGACTTGCTGGCGCAAGCCGAACATGATGAAGCGGCGCAAAGCATCCTGATCACTGACGACGAACCGCTGGCCAAAGCCGTCGCCGCCGAAGTCGACCGTCAGCTAGTTGCATTGCCGCGCGCGCAGATCGCACGCGCCAGCTGGCAGCAACACGGCGCCATCATCCTCGTCAAATCGCTCGATGAAGCGCCAGCACTCGCAGATCGTATTGCCGCCGAACATGTTCAGCTCTGCATAGCAAACCCTGAAGCAATGGCGGCGCGTATCCATCACGCCGGCGCGATCTTCTTAGGCGCCCACACACCGGAGGCGATCGGCGACTATGTCGGTGGCCCAAACCACGTGCTCCCCACCGCCCGCGCCGCGCGCTTCTCATCCGGTCTCTCCGTGCTCGACTTCATGAAGCGCACGACCATCGTCGGATGCACGCCCGAAGCGCTCGCCCAACTGGGCAGCAGTGCCGCGACGCTCGCCGACGCCGAAGGCCTTTCCGCGCACGCGCGCTCGATCCGCATCCGTCTGAACCGATGACCGACGAGAAGCCGCCGACCCGCCTCGTCGATGTGCAACTGGACGAGGCTTCGATCGCCCCGCGCGGGCCTGACGTC
>JANNEL010000098.1:0-3584 GCA_031378595.1 Alphaproteobacteria bacterium | reverse complement strand
GCTTCTGCCAAGAGGCGTGCCCGGTCGACGCAATCGTTGAAGGGCCGAACTTCGAGTTCGCCACCGAATCCCGCGAAGAGCTGCTTTATGACAAGGCAAAGCTGCTCGCGAACGGCGACAGGTGGGAACGCGAGATCGCCAAGAACCTGGAGCTCGACGCCCCCTACCGCTGACGCAAAAGGAATCTGACGTGATTTTGGCGACTGTCGCCTTCTATCTGTTCGCAACCGTGCTGATCGTCGCCGCCTTGCTGGTGGTGAGCGCGCGCAACCCCGTGCACTCGGTGCTGTTCCTGATCCTGGCGTTCTTCAATGCTGCCGGGCTCTTTGTGCTCTTGGGCGCTGAGTTCCTGGCGATGGTGCTCATCGTCGTCTACGTCGGCGCCGTGGCCGTGCTCTTTCTCTTCGTCGTCATGATGCTCGACATCGACTTCACGGAGCTGCGCCAAGGCTTCCTGAACTACGCGCCGTTGGGTCTTTTTATAGCGATCATCTTCTTCGGCGAACTTGTTGCCGTTGGCATCGCGTGGACGATGTCGCCCGCTCTCAGCAGCGCGGTCGCCCATCCAACGCCAACTGACACGACGAATACAGAGGCCTTGGGCCGCGTCCTCTACACGAACTACGTCCACGTGTTTCAGGGCGCCGGCATGGTGCTGCTCGTCGCTATGATCGGTGCAATCGTCCTGACCCTGCGCCACCGCGAAGGCGTGAAGCGCCAGAGTGCGTCGGCGCAGGTCGGTCGGCGCCGCGCCGAGGCGGTGGAACTCCGCAAAGTCCGCCCGGGGGAGGGGCTCTAACCCATGGTCATCGGGCTTGGACACTATTTGACCGTCGCCGCCGCGCTCTTCACGATCGGTATCTTCGGAATCTTTCTCAATCGCAAGAACGTCATCATCATCTTGATGTCGATCGAGCTGATTTTGCTCTCCGTCAATATCAACCTCGTCGCGTTCTCGGCGTTTCTGGGCGACATGAGCGGCCAGGTATTCGCGCTGCTCGTGCTCACCGTCGCAGCCGCGGAAGCTGCCATCGGCCTTGCCATCCTTGTCGTCTACTTCCGTAACCGCGGCACCATCGCGGTCGAAGACGTCAACATCATGAAGGGCTGAGGGCGTGATCTATCAAGCCATCCTCCTCCTGCCCCTTTTCGGCGCGATCCTCGCCGGCCTCATGGGCAAGCGCCTCGGCGAGCATGCTGCCGAATACATCGCGACCGGCCTGCTCCTGCTCTCCGCGGCGCTCTCGATCTTCGTGTTCCTGGCCTTCTTCGTCTTCGGTGAAGGCCACGTCGAAAGCCCCGTCCGCCTGTTCCAATTCCTGGACTCAGGTACGCTGCAGGCCGACTGGTCGATCCGCATCGACACGCTGACCGCCGTCATGCTGGTCGTGGTCACCGGCGTGTCCTCGCTCGTCCACGTCTATTCGATCGGCTACATGAGCCACGACGAGCACCGGCCGCGCTTCTTCGCTTACCTCTCGCTGTTCACGTTCGCGATGTTGGCGTTGGTGACCGCCGACAATTTCGTCCAGCTGTTCTTCGGCTGGGAAGGCGTCGGCCTCGCGTCCTACCTCCTGATCGGCTTTTGGTACAAGAAACCGTCCGCGAACGCGGCCGCCATCAAGGCCTTCATCGTCAACCGTGTCGGCGACTTCGGCTTTGCGCTGGGCCTCATGGCGATCTTCTTCGTCTTCGGCACGCTCGACTTTACTGCCGTCTTCGAAGCGGCCAAGGGTCAGGTCGGCAAGACGTTCGTCTTCGGCGGCTACGAAGTCGACGTCATGACGACGATCTGCCTGCTGCTGTTCATGGGCGCCATGGGCAAGTCGGCGCAGTTCATGCTGCACACCTGGCTGCCCGACGCCATGGAAGGCCCGACACCGGTCTCGGCGCTCATACACGCCGCCACCATGGTGACGGCCGGCGTGTTCCTCGTCGTGCGCTGCTCGCCGCTTTTCGAGCTGTCGCCCGTGGCCCTCCAAGTCGTGACCATCGTGGGCGCAACGACAGCGTTCTTTGCCGCCACCGTTGGCCTCTTCCAAAACGACATCAAGCGCGTTATCGCGTACTCGACCTGCTCGCAGCTCGGCTACATGTTCTTCGCGGCCGGCATCGGCGCTTATCAAGCCGCGATGTTCCATTTGTTCACGCACGCATTCTTCAAGGCGCTGCTCTTCTTAGGCGCGGGCTCCGTCATCCACGCGCTCGACGGCGAGCAGGACATGCGCAACATGGGCGGCATCCGTAAGAAGATCCCGTACACGTTCGCGCTCATGCTCATCGGCACGCTCGCGATTACCGGCTTCCCGTTCCTGGCGGGCTTCTGGTCCAAGGACGCGATCATCGAAAGCGCCTTCGCAGCACATACCGGGGTCGGAAACTACGCGTTCGCAATCGGCGTGCTCGCCGCCGCGATGACCTCGTTCTACTCCTGGCGTCTCATGTTCATGACGTTCGAGGGCAAGTACCGCGGCAGCGACCATCATGTACTCGATCACGCGCATGAGTCCCCGCCGGTCATGCTCGTGCCCCTGATCCTGTTGGCGACCGGCGCCGTCGTCGCCGGCATCCTGTTCGAAGGCCTGTTCATCGGCCACGAGCAGGCGCACTTCTGGAACGGCGCGATCGTGAACCTGCAGGAACACACCGCGCTCGAAGCCCGCCACCACGTACCGACCTGGGTCTTCTTCGCGCCGGCCGCCGCGATGATCTTTGGCCTCGTGATCGCGTGGATCTACTACATGGAATTCCCGGGTCTGCCCGCCCGCATGGCAGCGCGGAAGGGGCCGCTCTATTTGTTCCTCTACAACAAATGGTATTTCGACGAACTCTACGATTTCCTGTTCGTGCGACCCGCCAAGCGCCTTGGCTACTTCCTGTGGAAGGTTGGCGACGGAAAGATCATTGACGGTGTAGGCCCGGACGGTGTCGCCGCCGCGGTGGCAGACTGGACGAAGTCCATCGTTCGCCTGCAAACCGGCTTCGTCTATCACTACGCGTTCGCGATGCTGATCGGCGTCGTCCTCCTCGCAACTTGGTTCATGGCGGGGGGAATGAAATGAGCGTTCTTCTCTCGCTGACGACGTTCCTACCGCTCGTTGGCGTCGCCCTAATCCTGTTCATGGCACGTGGGCCTCAGGCCGACATGCTGACGAAGCAGATTGCGCTCTTCACGACGATCGTGACATTTCTGGTCTCGCTCTACGCGTGGAGCGAATTCGACTCGTCGCTGAGGTCGTTCCAGCTGGTGGAAGACTACGCCTGGCTCGGCGGCACGATCCGCTACCACCTCGGCGTCGACGGCATATCGCTGCCTTTCGTGATCCTGACCGCGTTCTTGATGCCCTTGTGCATCCTGGCCAGTTGGACCTCGATCGAAACGCGCCTCAAGGAATACATGATCGCGTTTCTGGTGCTCGAAACGCTGATGATCGGGGTCTTCGTGTCGCTCGATATCGTGCTCTTCTACCTGTTCTTCGAAGGCGGCCTGATCCCGATGTTCTTGATCATCGGGGTTTGGGGCGGCCCGCGGCGCGTCTATGCGTCGTTCAAGTTCTTTCTCTACACGCTTCTGGGTTCGGTCC
>JANNEL010000046.1:0-7934 GCA_031378595.1 Alphaproteobacteria bacterium | reverse complement strand
CCCAACTTAGCGCCGGTGATCACGCGGTCGGGCACCTGGCCCGCATCGAGCTTCGCCAGTGCGCGCTTGATGACGGGATTGGTCGGTGCCTTTTTCAAGAACTCGCGATAGATGCCCTTGGCCTTGTCCATCTGGCCGTTGCGTGCGAGGTGCACGGTGTAGGCCTGCAGAATGCGCAGAGATTCGCTATCGGAGAGGCGGTTCGCTTCCTCGAAATGCGCAAGCGCGTCCTTGGTATTGCCGGACAGATCTTCGATGACGGCTTGGTGGTAGAGCGCGAACGCGCGAACGCTGCCCAGCTCAACGAGCTTGCCGATGACGGCAACTGCTTCGGGTGATTTGCCTTCGGAGAAGAGTGAGTACGCAAGGCCGAGGCGCGCTGCGATTTCCGCAGCAGCATTGCCCGAGACTTTTTCGAATTCTTCGCGCGCCTTAGCGTAGCCGCCGTCGCGCATGGCGCGCACGCCGATCACGAGGCGGGCGATTCGGGCCTGGGGCGTGCCCTTGATCAGGTCTTCGGCGTGGTCGGCGGCCGCGTCGAGGTTGCCCTGCGCGACATCGCTCATCACCGCGCGTTCGAGCAGTTCGGCGTTATCCGGGTCGAACTTCAACGCTTTGTCGAAATAGTGGGATGCGGCGCCTGCATCGCGCTCACTCGCGGCGTAGCGGCCGGCGAGGTAGCTGCCATAGCGGTTGTCGGGGGCTGGTGCCGCCGCCTCGCGTTGGTCGATCGAGGAACACTGGGTCAGCCCGACGACAAGTCCGGCCGCCAATGCTGCCGCAACCAAGCCGCCCTTGATAAGCGATGTCATACGCACAACGTGTTCCACTTACATATTCGGATAGTTCGGGCCGCCCCCGCCTTCGGGCGTTACCCAGTTTATGTTCTGGGCTGGGTCTTTGATATCGCAAGTTTTGCAGTGCACGCAGTTCTGCGCGTTAATGACAAAGCGCGGATTTCCGCCAGATGTGTCCCTTACCACTTCATACACGCCCGCTGGACAATAGCGTTGCGCCGGCTCGTCGTACTCTGGGAGATTCTTCGCGATGGGAATCGATGGGTCTTTCAGCTGCAGGTGAATCGGCTGGTCTTCTTCGTGGTTCGTGTTCGATAGGAACACGGAGGAGAGCTTGTCGAAGCTCACCACGCCGTCCGGTTTCGGGTAGGCGATCGGTTTGTGGTCGCGCGCGGGTTCAAGTGAAGCCGCATCGGTCTTGCCGTGTTTCAGCGTGAACGGGCTCGTGCCGAAGATTTGGTTCAGCCACATATCCGCGGCGCCGAACCCTACGCCGATGATTGTGCCGAAGCGGCTCCAGAACGGCTTCACGTTGCGGACGCGCTTTAGGTCCTTGTAGACGTGACTGCGCTCGTACGCGTCGGTGTAGGCGGTTAGTTCGTCGTGTGTGCGGCCGGCGGTGACTGCGTCGAAGGCAGCGTCGGCGGCCATCATGCCCGACTTCATTGCGTTGTGGCTGCCTTTGATGCGCGGCACGTTCACGAAGCCGGCCGAGCAGCCGATCAAAGCGCCGCCGGGGAACGTCAGCTTCGGCACCGATTGGAAGCCGCCTTCAGTGATGGCGCGCGCGCCGTAGCCGATACGTTTACCGCCCTCGAAATACGGGCGGATCGCGGGATGCGTTTTGAAGCGCTGGAACTCGTCGAACGGCGAGATGTAGGGGTTCTTGTAGTTCAGATGGACGACGAAACCGACCGACACCAGATCCTCGCCCCAGTGATACATGAACGAGCCGCCGCCGGTGCTGTTCGACAGCGGCCAGCCCATCGTATGCACGACAAGACCGCGTTGATGCTTATCTTTGGGCAGTTGCCACAACTCTTTGAGGCCGATGCCGAACTTTTGCGGTTCCCTGCCCTCGTCCAGCTTGAAGCGGGACATCAGTTGCTTCGCGAGCGAGCCGCGGACGCCTTCTGCGATCAGCGTGTACTTGCCGTGCAGTTCCATGCCGCGCGTGAAGCCCGGCTTCTCGTTGCCGTCGCGGCCGATCCCCATGTCGCCGGTCGCGACGCCTTTGACCGCACCTTTGTCGTCGTAGAGCACCTCGGCGGCGGCGAAGCCCGGGTAAATTTCGACGCCCAGGTCCTCGGCTTGTTTGGCGAGCCAGCGGCAGATGTTGCCCAGGCTCGCGATGTAGTTGCCGTGGTTGCCCATCAACGGCGGCATCAGGAAGTTCGGAACGCGCAGCGAACCGGAAGGGCCTAAGTAGAGGAAACGGTCGTCGGTCACGGGCGTGTCGAGCGGCGCGCCCTTTTCTTTCCAATCGGGGATAAGTTCGTTGATCGAGATCGGATCGATGACGGCGCCGGAGAGAATATGCGCGCCGACCTCCGAGCCCTTTTCCAGCACGCAGACCGTGATTTCCTTGCCGGTCTCGGCAGCGAGCTGTTTGAGACGTATGGCGGCTGAGAGGCCCGCAGGCCCCGCGCCCACGATGACAACGTCGTATTCCATGGCTTCGCGTGGGGCCGAACTCATGCTGTCGCTCTTGTCCCTTCAAGACCGGCAAAGGAAGGTGGGTATCAGTGGGCCGGTCAAATGCGGTATCACGCATACAAGTTAGGGGCCGGGATGGGCCACGGTCAACGCAGGTAGCACATTGAATCAGACGGTCGATCCGACGGAAGCGCGTGCACTGCTCAAGTGGCTGGTCGAGGCCGGGGCAGATGAGGCGTTGGCGGAAGCACCCGTTGACCGCTTTGCCGTAACGGCGGAACCGACTCTGGCTCCGCAGCTGCGAACCAGCGAGCCGCTGCCGCAGCGCAAACCCGAACCGTTGCCGCAACGTGCGCCGGCCTCGTTTGCGGTGCCGGCGCGCGCGGGCGGTGCGGCCGAGATTGCGGCGCGGTGTTCGACGCTTGGCGAACTCAAGGCCGCCGTCGAAGCGTTCGATGGATGCGCGCTTAAAGTCACCGCGAAGACCACCGTGTTCGCGGACGGTCATCCCGACGCCTCGGTGATGCTGATCGGCGAGGCACCGGGGCGCGACGAAGACTTGCAGGGCTTGCCGTTCGTCGGGCGCAGCGGACAACTGCTCGATCGCATGCTCAATTCGATCGGACTCGATCGAGCGTCGAGCGCGTACATCACGAACGTGATCTTCTGGCGGCCACCCGGGAACCGTCCGCCGACGCCGGAAGAGGCCGCGATCTGCGCACCCTTTTTGCTACGTCACATCGAACTCAAACAACCCAAGGTTTTGTTGTTGCTCGGCGGCACGCCGGTCAAACACGTGCTGAACGTCGAGGAAGGCATCACGAAAATTCGGGGACGGTGGGGCCGCGTTGTTGTGAACGGCGTTGAAATCCCTGCACTTCCGACGTTTCACCCGGCTTATTTGTTGCGTCAGCCGGGCGCGAAGCGGCAGGCGTGGCAAGATTTGCTGAGCTTGAAGCTGAAGCTGCGCGAGCTTGTTTGAGACGCGGCTCACCCGTAAGAGTCACCCATTATCTTTCATCGGTACCGGAGTTCGGCATGATCGCTCGCGTGTTGCGCGTCTTTGTCATTGCCACGTCATGCGCGATTGCGTTGTCGTCGGATGCGAGCTTTGCGGCACCGAGTTCGTTCGTGCGCGTGCTGAGCGACGATGACGTCGTCACGTACAAGCAACTCTTCAAGGCGGCTGAAGCCGGCGACAAAGCACAGATCGCGGCACTCTCGGCACAGGTGAAGAACAAGTCGCTGATGGGCCACGTGGCCGCGAAGAATTACTTGAGCCCGCAGACGGTGGCTCCATTCGACGATCTGAAATCCTGGCTCAAGAAGTACGACGACTATCCGGAGGCATCCCGCATTTACGCGCTCGCCGTGCGCAAGGATGCGAAGCGTGCGGGCGAGTTGGAGGATCCCGATCGCAAGATCATTCGCGGCAATCTCGACGAATCCGATACGCCGACCGAATACACGAGCCCCGCGGCGGAAGCGGCGGCGAAGAAGCTGAAGGCGCTCATTTCGGGCGGGAAGGTTGCTGCAGCGACGGCTTACATCGAGAGCGCAGAATTGCGCGGCAGCCTTTCGCGCGCCGACTTGGGGCGACTCACGCATCAGGTGGCGGCGGGGCAGTATTATCTCGGCGATTCAACGACTGCGTTGGCGCTGGCCGACAAGGTTTCGGAGCAGGTGCGTGCGGAGGTGCCGGATGCCGATTGGGTCGCCGGCATCGCCGCGTTCCGGCTGCAGAAATACGACGTTGCGGCGCGGCACTTTGCGGCGTTGGCGGAAAACGAGAGATCGTCGTCGTGGATGAAATCCGCGGCCGGGGTGTGGGCAGCGCGGTCGTTCCTGATTGCGAAGCAGCCGGAGCGGGTTTCGCGCATGCTTGAAATCGCGGCCGACAAGCCGCGGACATTTTATGGATTGATCGCGCTCAGGCTGCTCGGCCGCGAAGTGCCGTTTACGTGGAACGAACCGAAGCTCGAGAAGGCCGGGTTCGAGCGGATGATGCGCGTCACCGGCATCGCGCGCAGCGTTGCGCTTTATCAGTGCGGCGAGATGGAAGCGTCAGAGGGATCGATGGCGCGCTCGCACGGTCGGCTCAATCCGGAGCTCGATCGCCCGTTCATCGCGCTCGCGCATGAGATGGGGTTTGCGCACGTGCAGCTTCTCGCGGCGGGTGCGGCACGGTCTTCGGATCTGAAGGCTGCGGCCTATCCCTTGATGCGGGTCAAGCCCAGCGATGGGTGGCAGGTCGATCCCGCGATCGTGCACGCGATCGTGCGCCAGGAAAGCAAGTTCGAGATGCGGGTGACGAGTTCGTCGGACGCGCGCGGACTGATGCAGCTGATGCCGGCGACGGCGGCGGGCACGATGAAGGACACGACGCTCGACAATCCGGGTGCGAAGGCGAAGTTGTTCGACCCGGCATTCAATTTGAGCATCGGCCAACGTTACGTGAAGAAGATGGTCGAGTTCGGCCAGCCCGATGGGAACCTGTTCCATCTCGTCGTCGCCTATAATGGCGGGCCGGGCAATTTGCAGAAGTGGCTGAAAGAGGTCGAGTACCGGGGCGATCCGTTGCTCTTCATCGAGAGCATTCCTTCGCGCGAGACGCGCGGATATGTGGAGCGGGTGGTCGCGAACTACTGGATTTATCAAGACCGGCTCGGCGAACCCAAAACGACGCTCGACCAAGTTGCGCGTGGCGAGTGGCCCGTGATGACGCCGTTCGACCGCTTGCACGTCGCGTCGTTGTACTGATGTCCGCGAGCCGCATCGACGAGACGAAGCCGTTCCTTCCGGTGCGCATCACCGTGCTCACCGTTTCCGATACGCGCACGCGCGAGAACGACACTTCTGGCGACACGCTGGCCGAACGAGTCACCGGCGCGGGACACGTGCTCGCCGAACGCAACTTACTGCCCGACGACGCGGTGGCGATCCGCAATCAGGTGACGAAGTGGATCGTCTCGGGCGAGGTCGACGTCATCATCACGACGGGCGGCACGGGCCTAACCGGGCGCGACGTCACCGTTGAGGCGATACGGCCGTTGTTCGAGAAGGAGATCGACGGGTTCTCCGCACTCTTCCATCAGCTCTCGTATGAGAAGGTTGGCACGTCCACGATCCAGAGCCGCGCCTGCGCGGGGCTTGCGCGCGGGACACTTATCTTCGCCCTGCCCGGCTCGACCGGCGCGGTGAAGGACGGGTGGGACGGAATTTTGAAGTGGCAGCTCGACGCGCGCCACAAGCCCTGTAACTTCGTCGAACTGATGCCGCGGTTCGAGGAGCATTTGGCGGCGGAGAAGCGGAAGAAGTAGGCGAAAAAATGCCTGAGTTCGAACTCGGTCCTCTGCCACTCGCACTGATCGTTTCCATTCTCGGCAGCACGCTTCTCGTTTGGCATCGGCACGGCGGGCCACGATGGATGCTCGCACTGGGCGGCTTCTTCTTCATCCTCGGGCGGCTCATGATTGCTGCCATCTGTGCGTTCTTGCTTTTCGTCATCATCGAGCCCTTGCGCGGAATGGACGATGACCGCTTTTTGATAGCGGCGATTTTCGCTATGGTGGTGGTTGGTATCGGCGCCTGGTCGATATTTGCGACGGTGCGCGTCGTTGCTCGCGATGCTTTTGGCACTAGGCACGAAGAGGCTGCACGAGTCCGTTACAGAGACGGCCACTGAGTATGTCGGGACGCATATTCGCTGCCCGACCTTGAGGAGTATCGTCATGTGGGAGAAAGCGTCACTAGCGGTCGCGTCTCGTGCAGCCGGCTTGTTGCTGCTGGCGCTTTGCGCTGCAACCGTCGCCGCAGCCGAATTCAAGACTTTCGACTACGCAATGTTCGGCGAGGTGTCGCAAAAGGTTGCGGCGGCGACGGCGAAGTTCGACCGCTTGGTTCTGATCGTAAAGGTCGGCGTCCCGGATAAATCGATCGCTCCGAAGGATTTGGTTTTCACCATCGCGAGGGCTGCGGGACCGCTGACGCTGCGGACTGCAGCGGACGGGACGCTGTCTCTTCCGGCCGATCCAGCCCTCAGGGCGGAGAACCCTAAGGTCACGGTCAATGTGCCGAAGGATACAAAGCTCGCCCTAACCCTCGAACTGCAATTTCGCTTGAGCGACCCGCGGTCGTTTCCCTACAGCGAAATTGATGTCGCGTTGAAACAAGCCAATGCCCTTGCGGTCGAGCAAGCGGGGGTGATGTCCTGGTTCGCGCCTGAAGCGAAGGGCGCGCGCGTTCGCTGCGGCGTGGACTGCACCGCAACTGTGGCCGACGGGCGCCAGCCCATCCGCGCCGATAAGAACGGCGACGTCGTCATCCCCGCCGAAGCGAAGCTGCGCACCGCCAACCCATCGATTACGCTTTCGCATCCGGCAACTGTCGCTTGGCCGATGCTCTAGCTAAGCTGTCGGTCGCCACTCGTAGAGCACGTCCGGTTCGCCGGCTTCGTTCGCCGAACCGTCGCCGAATTCGATCGGTTTGAAGCCGTGGTGTTCGTAGAAGGCGCGGGCGCGGCTGTTCACAGCGAAGGCGTAGAGCGTGATTTTTTGCGGGCTCAGATCTTTCGCCTTGTTCAACAACAGTGTGCCGATGCCGCGGCGGTATTGGCCGGGCATGAGGTAGAGGTGGTCGATGTGCTGGCCCACAAGCGCCATCATGCCGACGACGCGGTCAGCTTCGACCGCCACCCACATGTCGCTCAACGGGAAGACTTGGTTGGCTATGAAGGCGCGTGTTTCTTGCTGCGTGTGAAGGGCCGCGAGGAACGGTAGCGCATCGGCTTGCGACGCGATGAAGACTTCTGCCACGTCGGCGACGTCGCCGACTGTGGCTTTGCGTATCTCAATGGCCATTGGTGCCATCATTCACCGGCGCGGCATGTTTGCCCAGCGGCAAGGCGCCACCTCACGGAGATTTTCATCGGCCTCCATATCTGGGGCTCGGCGGCGCTCCCTTCGGTGGAGAACAAGATGCGCGATTTCTTGCGCGGCTGCCTCGTTTGGCTTTTCGGGTACCCCTTAAGCGTTGTTGTGGCGACCACGGTGCTAACGGCGCCGGTTTGGTTGATGTCGTATTTCCCCTTCGATGAAGGCGTCGGGATGGTGCTGGGCGCGGCTCCTGTGGTGGGCTTTTTCGCGCTCGTGCCTGCCCTGATGACGCCGCGATCGCCGTACGTTTGGCCGTATGTAGCGGCGGGCACGCGGACGGGCGCTTGGTGCGGACTTCTGACGGTCAGCATGTACATTATCGTTCTCGTGTCCTTTTCGGTGGCCACGGTAATCCGGGCGTTGGCGCACGGACATGGTGCCGCCGACGAGGAACCGGTCATGCTGCTGGTAGCGTTGGCCTGGATCGTTGGGGCGGTTGCGGTATTCGCAGTGGCTGGGGCTGCCGGCGGGTTTGTCTTCGGACTCGTTGCTCTGGCAAAAGGTGAGTTTAAGATCACTAATGGGCGAAAAGTTACAGGTTCAACCG
>JANNEL010000026.1:0-4576 GCA_031378595.1 Alphaproteobacteria bacterium | reverse complement strand
AGCGGCCCCGGCGCCACCAACATCGTCACGCCGCTGTGCGACGCCTACATGGACTCGGTGCCCATGGTGGTCATCACCGGCCAGGTGCCGCTGCCCGCCATCGGCAGCGACGCCTTCCAGGAGTGCGACACGATCGGGATCACGCGGTCCGTTACCAAGCACAACGAGCTGGTCACCTCCGCGCAGGACATCCCCCGGGCCGTGCGGGAGGCGTTCCACATCGCCACGACCGGCCGGCCCGGTCCCGTGCTGCTCGACATCCCCAAGGACATCGTCGACGCGCAGAACCCCAACTCGGCCATGGACTGGTACTGGCCCGACGACGCTGACGTGCGCGACGGGCTGCCGGGCTACAAGCCCACCACCAAGGGCCACCCTCGCCAGATCCGGGAGGCCGCGGAGTACATCCTGCGCTCCGAGCGCCCGGTGATCTACGCGGGTGGCGGCATCCTCAAGGCCCGCGCCGCCGAAACCCTTCGTGAGCTGGCCGAGCTGTGCGACATCCACGTCGTCACCACGCTCATGGCCCGCGGCGCCTTCCCCGACTCCCACCCGCTGTGCCTCGGCATGCCCGGCATGCACGGCAACTACTCGGCCGTCACGTCGATGCAGCGGTCCGACCTGCTCATCGCCCTCGGCAGCCGCTTCGACGACCGGATCACCGGCAAGGTCAGCGCATTCGCGCCCGACGCCAAGGTCATCCACGTCGACATCGATCCCGCCGAGCTCGGCAAGGTCCGGCGGCCTGACGTGCCGATCGTGGGCGACTGCCGGCTCGTCATCGAGGAGCTGGTGGCGGTCATCAAGGATCTGCTGGCGGGCGGTTCAGCGTTCCCCGACCGCACCGTGTGGAAGCAGACGATCTCCGGCTGGCAGGAGACCTACCCGCTCGCCTACGTGCAGTCCGAGCCCGGCGATGCCCTCAAGCCGCAGTTCGTCCTCGAGCAGCTACGGGACAACACGCCCTCGCCGAAAGCGCATCCAAATCCGTAACGTGCTGCAGCCCGCCGTGGCGGAGCAGATTACAGACATTCTAAAGACCAAGACGAAGTGGATGCTTGCCTTCAATCGCGACGCCGAAAGCGTCACGCTGACCCAAGAAGAAATCGCTGCAATGGGAAGGGCTGGCGTTGCCAATCTAATGCAGGAGTGTCTCAGCGGCGCTCAGAGCGGATTTCAGTACGTTTATTCGAGCTATCCGATTGTGGATGCGATCGTAAATCGGCGCGACATGGGCCACCCCCTTCACGGTGTGCTCGAGGCGATCAATGCGCCGGCGTTTCGCGACTTTGTCGAGCGGGTGACCGGCATTTCCGGGCTGGTGAAGGCGGATGGGCAGGCGACTCTCTACTCGAAGGGCAATTTCCTCACATTCCACAACGACTTCGACGCGCGCAACAAGCGGCGCGTGGCGTACGTTCTGGGCTTCACCAGGAAGTGGCGTTCGGATTGGGGTGGTACTCTTGAATTCTACGACGCTGAGGGCAACGTCGAGTTTGGGCTTGTTCCACGGTTCAACGTGCTCAATCTCTTCGAAGTCCCGATGAACCATGCGGTAACTTATGTGCCGCCGTATGTACCGGAAGGCCGTTACAGCATCACGGGCTGGTTTTCGGTCGCCTGACATTTGTCACGCCGGCATAACGTCGAACGCGACGGTCAAGCGCTCGCTAACCGATTGGAACGGCACGGTGCCGTGCCAGAAATACGACGGAAACAGGATCAGCTGCCCAACCTTCGGTTGGACGAGCCGCTGGATGCGTTCGAAGCGGCCGAGTTGCAAGTTGGTTTCGCCCATCTTGAACCAACCCGGCGTCGATGCTTCGTCTGCGGCCTCTTTCGGGACCGTCACGTAGTACGCCGAGCTGATCCAGCCCTTGGGATGAATGTGGTTTGTGTGGAAGCCGCCTTCGCGTAGGCAAACCGACCAGGAACCTGAGAACGCAAACGATTTCGACTTGCGCGAAAAGAACGGGTGATCCCGATCATCGGGCATTTCCGCGATGAAGCGCGAGATCGCGTCCCGGATATTTGCGCGCAACTGAACGATCGTTGGGCTTTCGCGATCGAACAACGCGCCATAGGTCTGCGTGCCCCCGCGCAATGTCTGATCCGTCGGATGGTTTTTGGTGGCGTGCATTGCGCGCAGTTCGACGGCTAGCGCGCGATTGAACGCGTCCTTGTCCTCGAAACCGCGCGGCGGTTCGATATCGAACACCTTCGCGATATTGCTGAAGTCGGCGATGCGGCCGTGACGTTTGTCGCCATGCACCTGCAGCGCGGTCGTGTACATCGCCAAAATACCCTGATCGCGCGGAAAGCGGGCATAGGCTGTTTCGCCAAATTCGAGGGCCTCCGCATGCCGCTCCGCCTTCAGAAGCGTCTCGATGAAGTTCTCAGTGTATCCTGCGACTGCGGGCGCGGTTTCCAATGCACGGCGGTGGTGAGCGATGGCTCGATCGAAGTCGCCGCTCATCGACCATGCCCGGGCTAGCGCGTTGTTCGCGGTCGCATCGTCGCGCACAGTTTCACTGAGTGCGCTCAATTCCTTGATAGCTTCCGCCGGCCGGCGGATGCGCATGAGTTCGTTCGCGTATGCGATCCGCAAAGCGTTATCGGCCGGGCGGGACGCAAGTGCAGTGGGGAAGGATCCTAGATAGCGGTCCGTTTCGCCGGTCTGCCACAGGAGCTCGTTAAATAGGCGATGCGCATCTACGTTCGAGGGATTCGAGGCGATAGCGCGCTCATAGGCGCGCTTGGCCTCTTCGTTGCGTTCTTGGGAGCGAAGGGCGTTGCCGAGACCTATCCAGCTGGCGTCCGACCCAGGTTGCAGTTTGAGGGCGGCCGCGTAAGCGCGCTCGGCTGCGGGGTGGTCGTGGACCGCCATCGCCGCCTGGCCGAGATTGTGTTGCGCGGTGTGAGAGTTGGGTGAAAGCAGCGAAGCCCGCGAAGCGGACGCAAACGCACCCTTCGTATCGCCGAGTTCGCCTAGTGCAAGCGACAGCGCATCGTAGGCGCTGCCGTTGTTCGGGTTGGCCCGGATCGCGTCTTCCAGGAGCGCTTTCGCCTCACCCGGCCGTGTCTTCGTGAGCAGGAGCGCCAGGTTGTACTGAGCATCCGGGTAACCGGGTTTGAGTGTCAGTGCGCGGCGGTAATGCCGCTCGGCAAGTTCGCGGTCGCCGGCGGCAAGCAACGCGCTTGCCAGGTTGTTGTGCACATGGGGCTGCTTCTCCGTCTGGGCGAGCGAGGCCCGGAAGTGGGCGATCGCCTCTGCCGTCCGGCCCGCGCGGCGATGGACGACACCCAATAGCTGCAGCACGTCAGGCTGGCTCGGAACCTCGAGAAGCAACGCATCCAGCAGGGATCTGGCGGTCGCAAGGTCACCGCCAGCCATCAGGGTGACAGCTTGTTGTAAGCGCGATTGAAGGTGGGTCGTGCTGCTCATTCTCTTTCTAGGAGAATAGCGCGGGGGCGGCTTGCGACAAAGAAAAACGGCGGCCCTTTGGGGGGCCGCCGTCTTCATCGTAGTTAGCGATGATCTTAGTGCTTCCAGCGCAGACCCAGGCGGTACGAGCGGCCGAGCACGTCGTAAGTCGACGTATCGGTTGCGAACTGGCCGCCGGCGTTGACCGCGCTCGGGAAGATCGGCGGCTGCTCGTCGAAGATGTTGTCCACACCGAGCGAGAACGTCAGATCGTCCGTCATGTCCCAACGAGCGCCGAAGTCATACATGTTGTACGAAGCGATTTCCTCGTTGACGTTCAACCCGTTGACTTCGCCGACATAGCTCCAGCGCAACAGGAAGCCCCAGTCTTCGAGGTCGTAGGTGAAGCTCGTCGCCGCCTTGTCTTCCGGGGTCACGCCACCGATGCTGCCAACGTAGAAGCCTTCGTTGCCATTTGAAGAGTCGGTCCACGAGTACAGACTGGCGATACCCAAGGTGCCGGGTAGGCCGATGTCGCCCTCCATATCCCATGACCAGCGAAGATTGACGTCGATACCGCTGTACAACGCGGTGCCGGCTTGGTTCAGACGCGTCTGGTTGATTGCCGACATCCCGCCCGTGTTGGAGCGGCTGATCAGGTCGCAGAACTGGTTGCCGACCGGATACACGTTGCCGTTTGCAATGATGGCGTTGCGGCAATTTGTAATGATCGTTGTGACACTGACCAACGAGATGGCTTCGGCGAGTTCGATCTCGTAGCGGTCAACCGAAAGGCCGAGACGGCCAACCGGCCACCAATCCGGATTGAACACGACGCCGTAGGTGAGCGTGTCCGCAACTTCCGGCGTAAGGGTCGGGTTGCCGATCTGGAATGCTTGGACCTGGTTGTTCGGCTGGTCGAACGCACCCGGCACAAAGACAGCTGCGAAGTTGGCAAACCAGGCCGTACACGCTGCGTTGTTCGCCGTAAACGTATCCTTGTCGCAAGGATCGATATAGGCCGGGAAGTTTTGGTCGCCGGCTTGGAACAGCTCGAACACGCTCGGTGCCCGGACCGCGTGGTTTTCGATCCCACGGAACGTCAACCATGAGAACGGTGACCATTCCGCACCATACTTCCAGGTCTCGCTG
>JANNEL010000748.1:0-5706 GCA_031378595.1 Alphaproteobacteria bacterium | reverse complement strand
CCCGCGTTCCGCCGGGGACATCTTGCCATGATAGCGCACGGCCTGAATGCCGACCCGCTTCAACACGTTGGTAAGCTGATCGACCATCAACGTCGTCGCGCAATAGATGATGCCGGGCCGCTGCAGACCGCGGATAAGCTTACCCGCAGCAGCATTCTTCTGCGGCCCCGGCACAACCTCGACGGCAAGCTGCAAGTTCTTACGATGAGGAGGGGCGGTCAGCACCAAGGGGGCTTTGAGCCCCATGCGCGCAGCAATGTCCTCGCGCACGCGCGGCGTTGCGGTCGCGGTGAGCGCCAACGCCGGCGGGTTGCCAAGCCGCGCCCGCGCCTCACCGAGCCGCAAGTACGACGGGCGGAAATCATGTCCCCACTCGGAAACGCAGTGCGCTTCGTCCACGCAAAGTAGCCCAGGCCGCACCCGCTCGATCAAAGGCGCGGTCGCCTTGGATTCGATCGTCTCCGGCGTCGTTAGCACGACAAGCCGCCCGCCACGATCAAGCCGCACGACCGCCGCTCGTCGTTCCGCTGCGCTTAACCCGCTATGGAAACAAACAACAGGAACGCCGCGCGCCGTCAGCGCCCGCTCCTGATCGGCCATCAGCGCAATCAGCGGTGATACGACGACCGTCGGCCGCTTCAACATCATCGCCGGCACTTGATAGATCAGCGACTTCCCGAACCCCGTGGGCAACGCCACAAGCACGTCGCGCTTGGCCAGCACGGCCAACATCGCGGCCTCCTGCTCAGGGGCGAGCCGCTTGATCCCAAACACACGCCGCGCCATCCGCCGGCATTCGTCGAGCTGGGTCATGGCAGTCATACTCCAAATCCAGCGCCAGCCTTATCATTTCTTCCATGAAATCCGTGAGCAAGGGGCATCGTCACGCGCACGCCCTTGAGATGCTCAAGGTTGTTGATCGTCCGCGGAAAGCCGTGCCGAACTCACGCCGGTGGTCGCGCGCGTGTTCGAACATAACCTCATTCCGGGGACATGATCGCAGGACTGAACTACCGCAACCCCGCGCAGAATCGCTGAATCCGCTCGCACGCCTTCTCCAGGATCTCCTCCGACGCCGCATAGGAAATGCGGAAGTGCGGCGAGAGCCCGAAAGCTGCGCCGTGCACGACGGCGACACCCTCAGCCTCCAGCAGCTCGGCCGCGAAGTCCTCGTCGTTGTTGATGGTCCGGCCCGACGGCGCGGTCTTGCCCATCGTGCCCGCGCACGACGGATAGACGTAGAACGCGCCTTCCGGCGTCGGGCACTTGATGCCCTTGGCCTGGTTCAGCATCGACACGACAAGGTCGCGCCGCTTCTGAAACGCCGCCGCGCGTGGCGCGATGAAATCCTGCGGACCCGTCAGCGCTTCGACCGCGGCCCACTGGCTGATCGAGGCCGCCATTGTCGTCGACTGCGACTGCACCGCGGCCATCGCCTTGATCAACGGCTCCGCACCCGCGCAATAACCGATGCGCCAACCAGTCATCGAATAGGCCTTCGAACAGCCGTTCATGGTCAGCGTTCGCGGATAAAGCTTCGGCTCCACCTGCGCGATCGTGGCGAACTGAAAACCGTCGTAGAGAATGTGCTCGTACATGTCGTCGGTCAGCACCCAGACATGCGGGTGATCGACGAGCACCGCGGCGAGCGCTTTCAGATGCGCGGCCGTGTAAGCGGCGCCGGTCGGGTTCGACGGCGCGTTCAGCATCACCCACTTCGTCTTGGGCCCGATCGCTTTGGCAAGCTGTTCGGGCGTGATGCGAAAGCCGCTTGCCGCGCTCGCCTCGACGATCACGGGCGTGGCACCGCAGATCTGCACGATGTCGGGATAGCTCACCCAATAGGGTGCCGGGATAACCACCTCGTCGCCGGGGTTCAGGGTCGCCACGAACGCGTTGAAGATGATCGCCTTGCCGCCTGGCGCGACCAGCGTTTGGGCGGGCTTATAGTCGAGCCCGTTCTCGCGGCGGAACTTGTCGCAGATCGCCTTGCGCAGTTCCGGGATGCCCTCGACCGCCGTGTAGCGCGTCTCGTTCCGCTCGATCGCCCGGAAGGCGGCCTGCTTGATGTTGTCGGGGGTCGGAAAATCCGGCTCGCCGGCACCGAGCCCGATCACGTCGCGCCCGGCCGCCAACAGGTCGCGGGCCTTCTGGCTGACCGCAATGGTCGGCGAAGGCTTAATCCGGCCGAGCGCCTTCGACAGGAACCCGGGGGGCAGCGAGGTGGAGCCGCTCATCGTCTAACCTATTGGGCTTGAATGGGCCCTCCGTTTAGGTGGATTCGCACAAACCCGCAATTTCCGCCTTGCCGCGCCCTAACCCTGTCGCCCAAAGCCGGTTGGCAAACGTTAAGGAATCCGGCATCTTGAGGCTCAAATCGAAGCAGTGCGGGCGGTTGGGCGTACGAATGAAACGTAGTTTTGCGGTGGCAGCGGTACTCTGCCTCTCGATCGGTCTTGTCGCCTGCGAAGGCTCGGCGGCCGGCACATCCGCGTGCAGCACGGCCGCAGACGTCGCGCACAAAGTCACGGCACTGACCGACGACCTGGCGAAAGCCCGCGCGACCGGCAAACTCTCCGACGAACGCGCCGGCGAAGTCGCCGCCGCCATGTTGGCCGCCGGCCGCACAAAAGACGCGAGCGCCTACTGCATCGCGCTCGACAAGGTACGCACAGGCTCGGGGCTCTAGAGACCTTGCCGCATCGGCGGCGCGCCTGCTACCACCCGAGCAACTCAACGCCAACGAGGCCCCAGTGTCCCAGTCGCGCTTAGCTCTCGTCCTCGCCGCCGCCGCAACGATCGCCGCTTGCACCGACCCGCAGGACCGGCCGGAGAACATCCAGTCGCCGCTGATCCGCCCGCCGATGATCGAGACGCGCCCCGCGACGTTCGACTGCACCAGCAGCGGCCGCGTAATCGTGCGCCCTGTGGGCGAGGACGGCCGCGCCGTCACGCTGGCCTTCAAGAGCCGCGAAATTCAGCTGAAGAAAGTCGATGCCGCCGAAGGCCAAAAATACTCCGACGGCTCGACCGTCTTCTGGATGAACGGCGACAACGCGAACCTGCTGGCCGCGGGCAAGTCCAGCCCCGAGTCTTGCGAACGGCCCGAGTAACCTACTCGACCGCGATATAGACGTTCGTCAAAAGCTCCGCGTCCTCGGTTTCGCTGGGGTCGCCGACGTACTCTTCCCACGCGACCGTCTTTTCGGTCAGGCCTTTTTCCTTCGTGTAGGCGTGGATGCGCGCATAGGTGTCGTTCATCGAGTTGTACGGCCCCTTGTGCGTCAGCTTCACCGCGCGCCCGGCATACGTCGCGCCGACCTTGACCCCATCGGCCTCCGCAACCGCCTTCGCAGGCGCCTCGGCGAGCGGCATGGCCGCATCGAACACCCAGTCGCCGTCCGCACTGTGCGAAATCGTGATGGCAAGCGGCGCGCCGCCGATCTGCAGCTCGTTCGCCATGCCGTAGTTGAGAAGCTTTTGGTTCGCAGCCCCCAACGCCGCCGAAATCGCCGCGTTGTCGGCGGCCTTCGCGTTCGCCCGCGTAAGGATGATGGGCTTGGCCTCGACCGTCACGACCTCAGGCCCCTTCGTCGGGTCGGCGGCGGCGGCCATGGGAACATCGGGCGGCGCAGCGCCTGAGCCGGGCTGCGCGAGCGCGGCCGCAGTCGCCGCCTGCGCGCCCTTCTCGACGATCGCTTTCAGGTTCGAAAGGCCGGACTCGTAGTCCTTGCCGATCATGCCGTCGAAGAAGAAGCAGCCCATATAGCGCATGACCGGGTTCATCCCGAGATCGCTGTCGAACGCCCACGTGACCTTCGTGCCGCCTTCGGCCGGCGCAAACGTGTAAGTCGCAGTCGCCGCTTGGCCGCTGAAATCGAGCTTCGTTTTCACGACCGAATACGGCGTGCTCTCTACGATCTCCATATCGCCGGAGCCGACATTCGCATCCGCGCTGACCCAAGACATCTTCGCGCCCACGCCCGACGGCGGACCCTCGATCGTGTACTTCGCCTTTGGGTCCATCTTCGCCCACGGCGACCACTCGTTGAAGCGCGAGAGATCGTTGACCACGGAGAACACCTCCTCCGGCGTCCCAGCCATCAAGGCGGAGCGCTCCACATGCGCGTTCTGCGGCGTCACATAAGCGCCTCCCACAACGAGTGCGACGAGCACCACGAGACCGATGAGGATGTTGCGCACCATGTCGACCACCATTGTTGGGAGCCAAAGCGGTCGTGATCCGCTTAGCCCTATTCCGCGTTTAAGCCTTTACATCATACCAATTCCGGCGCCCCTGCGGATGCAACCGCGACACACTTCACCGGAATGCGACGAAAGGTGCAGCCAAGTGACAGGTTTTCTGCGGATTTTCTGTGCCGTCCTCGCGACCGCGACGCTCACCGCCTGCGAGCAGCCGCCGGTCAACCGGAACGCCGCGGCGCCGCTCGCGACCGTCGCGCGCGTCGACCTGGAGCGCTACGTCGGCCGCTGGTACGAAATCGCCAGATTCCCCAACAGCTTCGAGCGCGACTGCCAGGCCGTCACCGCGACCTACAGCAAGAACGCCAACGGCTCGATCAAGGTCGTGAACGCTTGCCGCAAAGGCGCGCTGACCGGCTCGCAAGACGTCGCCGAAGGCAGCGCCACGCCGCAAAACGCCACGAACACCAAACTCTCCGTCACGTTCTTCTGGCCGTTCGCGGGCGACTACTGGGTGATCGGGCTGGCCGAGGACTACAGCTGGGCCTTGGTCGGCGAACCGTCCGGCCGCTACCTCTGGATCCTCGCCCGCACGCCGCAGATCGCGCCCGAAACGCGCGCAAGCCTCATCGCGAAACTGCAAGCCCAAGGCTACAACACGAGCGCGCTCCACTGGACGCCGCAGCCGGCCAGTTGAGAATTTAGACTCAATCGAATCCGTAACAGCGTAACAACGGCGGTGTTGCGCGGGTTTTGGCGTAACCGAGGCGTAACTTTGACGTACCTTGTTACGCATCGCGCCGGCGTGTGCCGTTTCACACCTTGTTCCGTTGCGCGCACCACCCGTTTCGCCGCGCACGGCCGCCGTTTGATGCGAGACATGTGAGACAGAGGTCGCCTGTGCCATTTACTGTGCCACTTGTGCCGTTTCACGAACCGCCCGCGCGACGGCATCGCCATTGTTTCACGTGAGAACAAATATAGAACAAACGCCCGGCAAAATCAAGCCCCTTTCACTACCGAGCATGGCCTTGAACTCGGGTTAACGAGGCAGTTCTTGATTGCCTTACGCGATCTGCAAGCGTTGCAGCTTCAGGCCTTGCGGCTTGATACGGGCGAGGTCGTATTGCACCTGCTGAACGAGCCAGCTCTCGGCGCTGCCGCCGAACACCTGTTCCAATCGCACGGCCATTTCGGGCGAGATACCGCGCCGGCCGTTGACCAATTCGGAGAGCGTCGTGCGTGTCACCTTCAAGGCGGCGGCCGCCGCAGTGATCGTGAGGCCGAGCGGCTCGATGCAGTCGTGCAAAACCAAGAGGCCGGGGTGCGGAGGATTTTTCATACGCATCGAATGGTTCTCCTAGTGATAGTCCAAGTAGTCGACATCATTTGCCTCGCCGTCGGCGAAACGAAAGACAACGCGCCAGTTCGCTTGAACCGTGACCGCGTGGAAGCCTTTGAGCTCGCCCTTAAGCGGGTGCAAGCGATAGCCCGGCAGGTCCA
>JANNEL010000715.1:0-7853 GCA_031378595.1 Alphaproteobacteria bacterium | reverse complement strand
TCAACGAACGGCTGCGCGACGAAGCTGGCACCTCGCCCGTGTTCGACTGGAACGCCGACGGCCGCCTCGTCTATACGGAGTTCGCGACCCAATGGCGTACGCTGTTCGACCGCGCCGATCGCAACAGAGACGGCATTGTCGATGCGGACGAGCTCAAATCTTTGGGCCGCGAACGCAAAGTGCGTCCGCTGCCGCAGCCCACGTTCAGCGGCAAAGATGGCCGCCCGCCGGGCTCGCCGTGAATGGATCTGACGGGCCGCAGCATCGCCGATCTGGCGCGCGCTTTGGCGGAAGGGCGCACGACAAGCCGCGCACTCGTTGAAGCTGCCCTTGAATCGATTGCAAAGGACGGCACCGCATTCACGCGCGTGAACGCCGATCGCGCACGCGCCGAGGCCGACCATGCCGACCGCACGCGCAAGCTCGGCGCCGCATCGGGCGCGCTCGCAGGCATCCCCATCTCGGTGAAGGATCTGTTCGATGTCGTCGGCGAACCGACACCGGCGGGATCCGCTGTGCTGCGCGACGCAGCCCCGGCCGCGAACGATGCGCCTACGATCGGGCGCCTGCGCGCGGCGGGCGCCGTCGTCGTAGGCCGAACGCACATGAGCGAGTTCGCGTTCACCGGCTTGGGCCTGAACCCGCACGGACCCAACTGCACCAACGCATACGATCCGGCGCGCGTACCCGGCGGCTCAAGCTCGGGCGCCGCGGTTTCCGTCGTGCGCGGGCAGGCAGCGATGGGGCTGGGCACCGACACGGGCGGTTCGGTGCGCGTCCCCGCGGCGTTCAACGGCCTGGTCGGTTTCAAACCGACGCAACCTCGCATCACGCGCGACGGTGCATTCCCACTGTCAGAGTCGCTCGACAGCATCGGTCCGCTTGCGAACACGGTGGCGTGTTGCACTCTCGTCGACGCCATCCTCGCCGACCAACCGCGCGCGGCGTATCCGGCGGTCGTGGCAGCGGGCCTCCGTCTGGCCGTCCCCACGGATTTCGTTCTGAACGACGTGGACGAGGCCGTTGCTGCCGCGTTCGAACGCGCGCTCGCGGCTTTGAGTTCCGCTGGCAGCCGCATTGAGCGCATCCGCATCGAAGCGTTGAATCGACTGCCGAACCTCTTCGCCAAAGGCACGATCGCCAACGCCGAGGCCTACGCGTTCCACGCGAGAGCGAACTTCTTCGGTCACAAAGAGCAATACGATCCGAACGTCCTGACCCGGATCGAACTCGGCGGGCGCATGTCGGCGGCCGACTACATCGGCCTCACGAAGGCGCGCGCCGCGATGATCGCCGAAGTGGCCGCCTTGAGCGCACCCTACGATGCACTGGTGTTGCCGACGACGCCGCAACTCGCCCCGCGCATTGCAGATGTCTCGGACGCGGCAAAATTCTCCAGCGCCAATGCAGTGGCCTTGCGCAACGCCAGCGCGTTCAACTTCCTCGACCGCTGCGCGATCAGCCTGCCGATGCAGCGGGCGGGCGACATGCCCTGCGGTCTGATGCTGGTGGGTGAACGCATGGCCGACGCAAAATTACTCGCGACATCGGCCGCCGTCGAAGCGGTGCTCGTTGACCCTTAAGCCAGGCGCCAATAGTTTGTAGCGCGATCAAGAAACTCGTCATGGTCGGGCAGGCGAAGCGCGATCCAAGCCACCTGTCAGGCCGCCAATGTCTCAGCATCGTCCCGCAGACGCACCTAAATTAGTGCCCTGGCGAACTGTGTCCGCAAATCAAGGTTATCCAAGTATCGGACTTGCTACCAACAGGGCGTCCTATCATCTTCAAGGGTGGGGACCCGCCCGCGCGAAGGCGACCGCGTCGAAGGTCGATGAGAGGAATCGGAAGATGAGCGATGTCCTGCGGACCCGGGGGCGGTCAATTCGGCTCTATCTCGCTGATGGCTCACCGACGGGGATATTGACCGCAGAGATAATGAATTGGACCGGGCATGTTTTGTATGCACCCCGGTCTCGTATCGCGGACCTCCTCAAGCGCGAAGAGACCGTGCGAACCGGTGTCTATTTGCTCGTCGGGTCCGACATCGAGCAACCTTCGCAAACGATGGTCTACGTTGGCGAAAGTGACAACGTGGGTACTCGCTTAAGTCAGCACGCAAAGGACCCCACAAAGGAGTTTTGGGAATACGCATGCGTAGTTACGAGCAAGGATCAGAACTTAACCAAGTCGCATGTTCGCTATCTGGAAGCGCGTCTAATTGAAATTATCAATCGAGAAGGCCGCGTTGAGCTGGCAAACGGGACGGCGCCAGAATTTGGCCTGCTTCCTGAGGCAGATATTGACGACATGGAATATTTTCTCGATCAGCTGCAGGTGCTTCTTCCTGTGCTTGGACTTGGGTTCACACGAACGACGCCAAGGTCATCAGTTCAACGGGACGCAACTACGACATCATTCGAAGCGAGCAATGCGCAAAACGGTAGCGATTATGCGGCGCGACAACATACCGGAAGAGTGCGGCCAACTCGCGCGGGTGGACAAAGCCCAGAGTTCCAGCTATCCGATCGAAAGTTCGGAATAAACGCTCGAGCAACCGAAATTGACGGTCAGATGGTTGTGCTGGCTGGCTCTCAAGCCCGCACAGAGGACCAGCCATCGTTGGCTTCAAATGTGCGAGCGCTACGGCAGCAACTTATCACTACAGGCAAGCTGACTCCTGAAAAAGAGGGCGTCCTGAAATTCCTGCAGGATGTTGCGTTCTCAAGCCCCAGTGCTGCGGCACAGGCCGTGATGGGCACAAGCAGAAATGGAAGGGCTGATTGGATAATCCCCGAAACTCACCAGACGTATGCCCAGTGGCAAGAAGCTCAACTTCCTTCGGCGCTTCCCAGTGGCGAAGACTAGAGCGGAATGTCTAATATAATTCCGGTGGCATGCAACAAACTCTAGGTCCGCAGCGAGGTAGCGAAGAGCAGGCGGGACGCGACTTCGCCTGTCCCTGTCCCTGTCGCGCGCCACGCTAAGCTGGTCGGCCCGGTGGGCGGTGCGCCTGCGGTCGAGGACATGGCCACCCCAGTTGCATCGCTAATCAGCGCTTAACGCTTGAGCTTGCGCAGGTAAGATTCTGCGCGGTGTCTGATTTCAGTCGGGGCTTCAACGTCTTCGAGCCGCTGCATGGCCGTATCTATTTGCACCCGGCCGCTTCGTACGAGTTCCGCAACAAACGCGATGTCTTTTTCATCGAAGCGGCACAGCTTTGCGATCGCGAGGTCGTGCACTTCGGGAGCGATTGCATAGAGCGTCTTCGGCCCATCCTTCACCAACCGGCGTTGCTCTCGCGTCCGCCAGTCCTTGGGCAGCATGGCTGTCGCTTCGTCAACCCCGTCGATGTAGAAGCCATGCGCGAGGTGAAAGGCCGATGCCTCGCCGAAGAGGGCGAATATTTCCTCCGAGGCCTCCAATCCAGGATTCTTCGCTTCCCACTCGCGCGCATTTATCGGATAGGCATCGATTTCGCCTGAGCGGCGGAGCAGCATGGGGGCGTCCGGCCAGCTCGCCAGAATCGCCTGGCTGCCAATGATCACGACAGCGTCGGTCTTGAAGTGCGCGCAAAGCACGCGCACGGCGCGTTCAAGATCGGCTAATGTGCGGACGCCAGACGTGACGCAATCTCCCGCAGGCGCAGACGTTGCGCCTCCGACACGGCGCGCGTCGGGGTCACATAAAAAGGCGAGTCGATGCGCAAGCGTGTCGCCAAAGGTGTTCGGCGCGTGATTTCTACGCAGACGTCGTTCGTCGGGCGCGAAAGCAAACGGTCCCACTCGTCGGCGCCGTGCGCGAGTTTGTTGGCACGCACGACGGCACGCGCTTCCTCGATGAGGGCGGGCATGCGGCGCAATGCGCGCGCGACCATTCGGTGGTACGCGCGCTTCGTCAGGTCGTTTTTGCGTTCAGCCTTCATGCCGGACAGATTAGCACACGAAATTGATTAATGTTTGCGTTTTGAAGCTGACCCGTGCCGAGCCTTGCCGCCCCGGCGCCGCTAAGCCGCGCTCGCCGACGAGGTCAGCGCCAATTCCTTCGGCCATGGGATCGCAATACCGCTGCCGAACGAAAGCGTCTGGGGCAGGGCGACCGGCTTGCTCGCGCGCGCAAACAGCGTCGCTTCTTCGCACTTGATCGCGCCCGCACCCGAAACCTTGCCGAGTTGCGCGTGCATGATGCGCCCGTCATGGATGCGCAGGATCGCCGCTTCGATGTTCAGCATCACTGTCACGTCGAATTCGAACTCCGCCCCGATCGGCGAGTGGTCGAGCATGATCTGCAACCGCGGCCGGTGCGTCGACTGAATCTCGTGCTTGGCCAGCGCGTGATCGACGAGTTCATCGCGCGGAAACTTCGACCGGTCGAGATACTGCTTTAACTCGCGCCGCATCGTCCAAGCCGAGGTCAGCACGTCGACCAGCGGTACCGCCAACGCGCTTTTCAGCGCCTCCGTCACGCTTTGTGCCACGTGGTTCTGCAACAGCGTCGGCGCGGTCGAGAGCAGGGCTTGCGTGCCGCGCATCACCGCCGTGCTGTAAAGCGCGTTCAAGCCGTCTTTGCTCGCCTTGGCGTCTTCGACGTCGAAGAATTGCAGCAGCGTGAGGTCGTTCTGCGAAGTCATGCAGCGGCTCCGTCTGGCGTAATGACAATGCTGGTTTGCCGTGCGCCGGCCGATGCGTAGGCACGCACCGCAAAACGCAGGCTCATATCCGGTTGTTCGGTGCTCAGCGTAACTGCAGGCCGCACGCGCCCATCGGTGACGAGGGTGGTCGTCAGCCGCCGCAGCGTGCGTCGTCTGTAGTTTTGCCGGTAAAACCCAGCGCCGCCAATCACGAACACAAACGCACCGGCCGCGGCCAAAATGGGTAAGTCCGGCGGCTGCTCGCTTTGCAGCGTTGGCTCCGAAACCACCGGCGCGACCGCGGTCTCGGACACGCCCGGCGCTGCTTCAGCGGGCCTGATTGGAATCGTGATGGATGTTTCCGCCGCGCCATCGACAGGAAGGTCGGTGACCGTGATTTCGACAGGCGCCGGGAAGTCCGTCGCGGCGGTGGCGATGGGCGGCTCAGTCGGCACTGCACGAGGCGGCATCGGGGGCGGGGGAATGTTTGCTTCTGCCTCATCGACTGCGGCTTCGTCATCGACCGGTGTCGCGTCGGCGATCGTCGGCGCGGCACGCACGAAATCGACGCCGTCGACCCGAAGCGCACCTTCGATGCGCGTCGTAATGCGCAAGGCGCCGATGCGGTTGTTCTCGGTTCGCACAAGAATCTGATGTAACGCACCGTCGGCCGCGATCCAGTTGCCGCTGCGTTTGAACACGCGGCCATGCGTGTCGAGCGCTTCGACGTTCGCCCAGATGCGGTCGCGCGTGAATGTCCGCACATCCGCCTTCGCGCTTGCGACCGGAACCTTGAACCGGAACGTCACCGGCGACAGCGGCGCTTGATCGGCCGTGTAGAGCGAACGTCCGTTCCTATTGCTATCGATCGAGATAAGCTTGCGGTCGTTGCGCACGACCGGCGAGACGACCACGAGTTCAGGGCCCGGCGCTACATTCTCAACGACCGCGGGCGGTGTCTCGACAAGCGGCGTCTCGACGAGCGGCATTTTCATTACAACCGTGCTCGGCGCTTCGACCGCGCGCCGCAGATGGCACACGCCAACCGGCCGGTCCTTACCCGGCCGAACATAGGTGAAGTTTCCGCACTTCGCGTTCGCGGCGCAGGCCGTGCGGCATTGCGCAAGCTCGGCGCGCTCGTCGTGCGGCGGGATCATCACGCCGCCGAAGAGGCTGCGCGGTAACGACGCCACCACGTCGCGATACTGCACCGGATCGACCGATGCTTCACCGATCGGGACCATGCGATAGTCTTTGAGCTCGCCCTCGGGCTTCACGGCTAGGATCAGAAAGTCCGCCGGTTGCGTATCGTCTTCTTGGGCGCGCGCCAGCGTCATCGCCGCAAGCACGGCGAAAACGCAAAGTCCGATCACACCCCAGAGGCGCTTGGCGGCCATTTACCCAGTCTCTCCGCCGAATCACTTCAAAACAAAGCTAGGGCCGGGCCGCCGCCAATTCGAGGGGCAGGGGTCCCAAGCGCCATCAGTCCGGCGAGGATGAGTTTGGCTTGGCGCGGAAGCGGCTGGCAATGCGGTCGATTCGGTTTGTCCAAATACCCCCGGGGAAGTTTTGTGGAAACCCTTGCGCAGCCGCCAGGTCGTCGATGCCTGACGTATCGTAACGCCGCATTTGCTGTGAAATAGGACCTGTCACGAAGACCAGTGTTCCCGCGTTTGCCATACGCTCTAGGAACAAATTCGGCCACCCCCAAATCAGGAATGTCGTGTTCGAGGGCAGCAAAACGACGGTGTCGTGGCACGCCTTGGGGATGGAACCACTCCACCCAAAGGCGATGTAGTTCGTCCCACAACTTACAAGAGTCTCGCGCGACATCGCGCGAAACTTGGGGATACGCTCTCTCAACCGGGCGATCGGCGCAGCGCCGCCATACGCCATCAGCTGATCGCGCCGCGCTTGTGGCAGCTGCAACAAACGCTCCGCCAAGAGATCGCCCTCATGCGGATCGTTGCTTTTGATGTTGATCAGAAAGCGCCGATCGGGAAACGCCGCGAGCACCTCATCCATCGTCGGCATCAAGCCGACACCCTTGCCGCGGAACGGAAACGTCTTGCCCCCGTCGGCCGTGTAGCCATAGCCGATGTCCAGCGTCTTCAGATAGCTCATCGCCTGTTCGCGCGTGACGCCTTTGCCTTGCGTGCGGCAATCGATCGTCCAATCGTGGAATACGGCGAACTGACCGTCCGTGGTCGGATGAATATCGAACTCGACGATGTCCGCGCCGAAATCGAACGCAGCCCGCATCGAAGCAATCGTGTTCTCAAGATAGGGATGTTCCGGCGGAAAGATGCGCGTCGCCGTGCAGGTGTCGTTCTGAAGCGCCTCGCGATGATAGGTCTGCGCCATCCCGCGATGCGCCAGCAGCGTCGTCGGTGCTGAGTACGAAGACCAGAACGACCCGTTCCAAACAGCAAGCGCGAGAACGACGCCGATCAAGCTACCGGCGACGACGGCCAACCATTTCAAGATGCTGAGCAAAAGACGCATGCGGCTCTCGTGAGCTAGCCAGGCGCGGGTCGCGCCCGCTGATTGTAGAGCAACTTGCGCAGCCGGTCTTGCTCGTCCTTGCTGAGCTTCGACGGATCGATGGAAAGGTCTGAGCCGACCGCCATCCCGCGCTTCACACCCGGACGCTCCGCAAGCTCTTCCATCCACCGCTTGACGTATTTGAACTCCTCAAGATCCTGACCATAGGCTTGATAGTTCACCGACCACGGGTAACCGATCATGTCGGCGATCGTGTATTCCTTGCCCGCAAGATACGCGCGATCGTAGAGCCGATTGTTCATCACGCCGAAGAGACGGTTCACTTCGTCCGTGAAGCGGCGCACCGCGTAGCTCTGTTCGCCTTGCGCTTCGCCGAGCCTGCGGAAGTGTCCCGCCTCGCCGAACTTCGGTCCTTGGTTCGCCATCTGCCAGATGACCCACTGCGTCACTTCATATTTGGTGCGCACGTTCTGCGGCCAAAACTTCTGAAACTTCTCCGCCAGATACATCATGATCGCGCCGGACTCGAACACGCCAATCGGCTCGCCCCCGCCGGTGGGCGCGTTGTCAACGATCGCCGGCATCCGATTGTTCGGCCCGATCTTCAAGAAGTCGTCGCCGAACTGATCCCCGCGCCCGATATAGAGCGGGATCAACTTGAGCTTGATGTTGTTCTCGGCGTACCAGGAGAGCGGGTTGAGCACGATCTCGTCGAGCGTCT
>JANNEL010000712.1:0-2049 GCA_031378595.1 Alphaproteobacteria bacterium | reverse complement strand
TTTCCTCATGGTTTCACACGGAAATACCCAGGTTTTCCGCTAAGTCCACTAATGGGTGGCATAAGGTATTATGTCAACGATTCCGGGCGATTCGTTAACTATGTGTTCCGGCGACCACAAATCCCCAATAACTACATCTTGTGGCGACCGTTAGAACTTGTAGGTCCAGTCCCGATCCCTACTATACCTCGCTTAACCATTCTCGCCCCCAGCGAGGGAGAACAAAATGGGTTGGACGGACGAACGCGTCGAACAACTAAAGCAGCTTTGGGCCGAAGGACTTAGTGCAAGCCAGATCGCCCGCCAGCTTGGCGGGGTCACCCGAAACGCCGTTATCGGCAAAGTACACCGCCTAGGACTAGCCGGCCGTGCGACCCCCGCCCGCGCTGAACGTCCCCGCCTCCAAACTGTCCGCCGCGTCGCACGTCCGCGCCCGGCACCGATGGTGCAGGTGCCGATCGTCGAGAAGGACCCTGTGGTTGACGATCAGGGCCGCAAGACGACGGTGCTCACGATTTCCGACCGGATGTGCAAGTGGCCGATCGGCGATCCATCGACGAGCGAGTTCCACTTCTGCGGCCATACGCCAAAAGTAGGATCGCCCTATTGCGAAGCGCACTGCGTGAAAGCGTTTCAGCCGACACAAGGCCGCCGCGACCGGGAACGCGACAAAGACTACCGCCGCTATCTGGCGAACAGCTAAGCGATCGAGTTTGAGGGGAAGATGAAAGGGTCTGCCGAAAGGCGGGCCCTTTTGTTATGGGCCTTCAAGTCTTCAGCGACTCGTCCAGCGCATATCCGGCCGAACGCACGGTACGAATAGGATCCTGCTCGCCGCCCTCGATCAGCGCCTTGCGCAAGCGCCCGATATGCACATCGACCGTGCGCGCATCGACGTAAACGCCCGATCCCCAAACCGTGTCGAGCAACTGCTCGCGGCTGAACACCCGGCCCGGGTGTTGGATGAAATGGTCGAGCAGCTTGTACTCTGTCGGCCCCAAATGGATCTCGCGATTGCCCCGGCGCACGCGCCGTGTGGTCCGGTCGATCGAGATATCGCCGAAGCCGACAATATCCTCCGCCAACGCCGGCCGGATGCGCCGGAGTACGGCGCGCATGCGCGCGAGCAATTCCGTCATCGAGAACGGCTTTGTGATGTAGTCGTCGGCACCCGTATCGAGGCCCCGTACGCGGTCCGCTTCCTCGCCGCGCGCGGTCAGCATGATGATAGGCACGTTCTTCGTTTCGGGCCGGCCTCTGAGGCGCCGGCAGACCTCTATCCCCGAGACCTTCGGCAGCATCCAATCGAGCACCACCAGATCGGGGGTATCTTCCGCCGCAACAAGCAATGCTTCTTCGCCGTCGTAAGCTTCGACGGCGCGGTAGCCTTCCTTTTCGATATTGTAGCGCAGGAGCGTCATCAACGACGCCTCATCTTCCGCGATCAAAATCAACGGCTTTCGCGCAGCCCCCGGCCGCCCGCCTGCATCAAGATTCGTCATGCCGCGCCACGGTCGTGGTTGACGTCGTATCGCTCTTTGGCCGTTCTTCGCCGAGCTTCGTGCCGGTGGCCGCGTAGTAGACCGTCTCCGCGATGTTCGTCGCATGATCGCCGATGCGCTCGAAGTTCTTCGCAATAAACAGCAGGTGCGTCGACGGCCCGATCTTGCGCGGGTCTTCCATCATGTACGTCAAGAGTTCGCGAAACAGCGAGTTGTAGAGCTCATCGATGTCGTTGTCGTTCTTCCAGACGCGCAAGGCCGCCTCGCCGTCGCGCCTCGCAAAAGCGTCGAGCACATCTTTGACCTGTGTCAGAGCCTGACGGCCCATCCGGGTGAGGCCTTGCGCCAAATGCTGTTCGGGAGCGTCGCGCGCAACGACCAACGTGCGCTTGGCGACGTTCTTCGCCAGATCGCCGATGCGCTCCAGATCGTGCGAAATCTTGAGCGCCGCAAGCGTTTCGCGCAGGTCGAGGGCCAAGGGTTGGCGCAACGCGAGCAAACGCACCGCCTGCTGCTCGATCTGCGCTTCAAGCTGATCGATCTTTAC
>JANNEL010000689.1:0-9262 GCA_031378595.1 Alphaproteobacteria bacterium | reverse complement strand
GCCTACCGCCAAATCCACGTGACCGGCCTTGAGAGCCGCGCCGCAGCCGAATAGGTTGCTGCCATGCTGCACCAAACCAAATTCCAATCCTTCGCCGAAACCACGAGCCCCACCCAAGGCCCGCCCCGCCTCGCCGCACTTCGTGCCGAACTCAAGCGCCGAAGCCTCGACGGCTTTGTCGTGCCGCGAGCCGATGAGTACCAAGGCGAGTACGTACCGGCGCATGCCGATCGCTTGGCCTATCTCACCGGTTTCACCGGGTCTGCGGGCGCCGCAGTCGTGCTGATGGAGAAGGCCGCGATCTTCACCGACGGCCGATACACCGTGCAGACCGCCGAGCAAGTCGACGGGACGGCGTTCGAGTATCGCTCGCTGGTCGACGAACCGCCGCCGGATTGGATCGCTGAAAACCTGCCGAAGGGCGCGAAGCTCGCCTATGACCCGTGGCTTCACACGGCGTCGGGCGTCGAGGCCTTGCAAGCCGCCGTCGGAAAAGCGGGCGGCACGCTCGTCGCCGTAACCGACAACCCCCTTGACGCAACCTGGGACGACCAACCCGCCCCACCGCTCGGCGCGGTGACGACCCAGCCGCTCGAATACGCCGGCGAATCGTCAGAATCGAAACGCGAACGGATCGCCAAGTCGCTGCGCGACACGAAGAACGATGCGGCCATGCTGACGTTGCCCGAGTCGATTGCGTGGCTGCTCAACATTCGTGGCTCCGACGTTCCACACACGCCCTTCCCCCACTCTTTCGCGATGCTGAACAGCGACGGTCACGTCGAACTCTTCATCGATCGCCGCAAGTTCACGCCCGATATCGACGCCTGGCTCGGCAACCGTGTTACTGTTCGTCCCCAGGAAGAACTCGCATCCCACCTGAAGGCGCAAAAAGGCCGGCGCATTCAAATCGACCCGGCGACCGCTTCGGCGTGGCTGTTCGACCAATTGGGTGCTGCGGGCGCCGAAATCGTGCGCGCTGCCGATCCCGTTTTGCTGCCGAAGGCGTGCAAGAACCCGACTGAGCTTGCCGGCACACGCCGCGCACATGAGCGTGACGGTGCGTGCGTCTCGCGCTTCCTCGCCTGGCTCTCGAAAGAAGGCGTCAAAGGCAACATCGACGAAATCGAAGCCTGCCGTGTGCTCGAAGACTTCCGCCTCGAAACCGGCGCGTTGAAGGACCTGAGTTTCGGTTCGATCTCGGGCGCAGGCCCGAACGGTGCGCTACCGCATTACCGCGTGACTAAGAAGTCGAACCGCAAGATCAAATCCGGCGAGATCTACCTGATCGACTCCGGCGGCCAATACCTCGACGGCACCACCGACATCACGCGGACAATTGCGATCGGCACACCTACAGCGGAAATGAAAGACCGCTTCACGCGCGTCCTGAAGGGCCACATCGCGCTCGCGCTCGCGCGCTTCCCCGAAGGAACGACCGGTGTTCAACTCGACACGTTGGCCCGCATGTCCTTGTGGCAAGGCGGCTTCGACTACGACCACGGCACCGGCCACGGCGTAGGCGCCTACCTCAGCGTCCACGAGGGCCCGCAAAACATCTCGAAGCGCATGATCAACGTGGCGCTGAGACCGGGCATGATCGTCTCGAACGAGCCTGGCTACTACAAGGTCAACCACTACGGCATCCGTATCGAAAACCTCATCGTCGTCACCGAGCCCAAAGACGTCGGCGGCGATCGCAAGATGATGGAGTTCGAAACGCTGACCTTGGCGCCGATCGATCTCACGTTGGTCGATCTTAAGCTGCTGACCGATACCGAACGTGCATGGCTGAACGCCTATCACGTTCGTGTCCGTGACACGTTGAAAGGCAAAACGGACGCGACAACCGAGGCGTGGATCGTCGAGTCAACCCGTCCCATTTGATGTCGCCGCTCACACGTCTCGACCACGTCGTCATCGCGGTGAAAAACCTCGACGCGGCGGCGGCAACCTATCGCAAGCTCGGCCTCACGCTGACGCCGCGCGGCATGCATGAAGGCAAGGGCACCGGCAACCACTGCATTATGTTTCCGAACACCTATGTCGAACTTCTCGGCATCGTCGACGAAACCGGCGCGAAAGGCCGCCTCGCCGACCGGGTGAATGCGCGCGGTGAAGGCGGTATGGCAATCGCCTACGGCGCCGATGACGCCGACAAAACCTATGCGGCACTTCAGGCCGCAGGCATCGAAGCCGAACCACCGAACGATCTGAGCCGACCGCTCGACCTCGACGGCAAGCGCGACATGGTCCGCTTTCGCAACATTATGCTGCCAAAGCTTGCGCTTCCTGAAACGATGCAATTCGTCTGCACGCACGTGACGCCCGAACTAACGCGCGCTCGCCACGAATGGCAACTGCATCCGACGGGCGCGACCGGCGTCGCAGAGGTGATCGTCGCCGTTGACGACGTAGCAGCTGCAACACGCGAACTCGCGGGACCGATGCTCACGAATTCCGCAATCACCCTTCTGACACCTGCCGACGCAGAACGGCGTTTCGGCAAATCTCTCCAAGGCGCCCCGAAACACGGCATCGTCGCGCTCACCATTCGCGTGAACGAACCCGACGCCGCGGCGGCCATGCTCTCGATGGCCAAGGTGCCGCATTTCGAAACGCGCAACACCGTGACCGTCCCGGCACACGCCGCCCACGGCGTTGTGATCGAATTCGGAGAAATCTAAGCTACGCGCCGATCAGCTTCAGCCAGTCGTCTTCGCTGATCACTTTGACGCCGTGCTTCTCGGCTTCTTTCAGCTTCGACCCGGCACCCGGCCCCGCGACCACCAAGTCCGTCTTAGCTGAGACCGAGCCCGCCACTTTCGCACCCAACGACTCGGCGCGTGCTTTGGCTTCGGGGCGCGTCATTTTTTCAAGGCTGCCGGTGAACACGATCGTCTTGCCCGAGACCGCCGTATCTGATTTCGGCTTCTCGGCCTCCTCGACGTCGATGAGGTCGAGCAGCCGCGCCACCTCATCCCGATTATGGTCCTCACTGAAGAACTCGGCGATCGCCTTCGCGACCGTGTCGCCGATGCCGTCGATCGAGTCGAGCTCCGTGAACGCTTTGGAATCTTCGTCCGCGGCAGCCGTCATCGCCTTCACGAACGCCTTTGCCGAGCCGTAGTTCAAGGCCAGTAAGCGCGCCGTCGATTCGCCGACATGCCGGATGCCGAGCGCAAAGATGAACCGGTTGAGCGCAATCGTACGCCGCTCCGCGATGGCCGCGAACAGCTTCGCCGCCGACTGCGGCCCCCACCCTTCGCGCGCCGCAATCGCCTTCGGCCCCGACCCGTACTTGTCCTCAAGCAGAAATATATCTGACGGATGCGCGATCAACTTATCCGCCAAGAAGGCGTCCACGTGTTTCGATCCGAACCCTTCGATGTCGAACGCGTTGCGGGAAACGAAATGCTTCAGCCGCTCGACCGCCTGCGCCGGGCAGATCAGCCCGCCGGTGCAACGCCGCGCCACCGATTCCTCGCCGGCCGCATCGACTTCGCGCACCGCATGGCTGCCGCAAACCGGGCACTTGGTGGGGAATTTGTACGCCCGCGCGCCCTTTGGCCGCTTCTCTTCAACGACCCGCACGATTTGCGGAATAACGTCGCCGGCGCGCTGTATGACCACCGTATCGCCGATCCGCACATCCTTACGCGCGATCTCGTCCTCGTTGTGTAGCGTCGCGTTCGTCACAACGACACCGCCGACGGTCACCGCCTTCAAGCGAGCGACGGGCGTCAAAGTGCCCGTGCGCCCGACCTGAATGTCGATGTCGAGAAGCTCCGTCTCGGCCTGCTCAGCTGGAAACTTGTGCGCAACCGCCCAGCGCGGCGCGCGGCTGACGAACCCAAGCCTCTGCTGCCAATCCAGCCGGTCGACCTTGTAGACGACGCCGTCGATATCGTAACCGAGCGATGCGCGCTTGCCCGCGATTTTCGCGTAGTATTTCAGGATCGCCTCGACGCTCGTGAAGCGCTTCATCTCAGGATTGGTCGGAAACCCCCAATCGGCAAACGCTTCGATCACTTCGGTTTGCGTCTTGCCAGGCACCTTCGAAACTTGCCCCCACGTATAGGCAAAAAACCGCAACGGCCGCCGGGCCGTGATCGACACATCGAGCTGGCGCAAAGACCCCGCTGCAGCGTTGCGCGGATTGGCGAACGTCTTTTCTTCGCGCGCTGCTTGGTCCTTGTTCAACTTCGCGAAGTCGGCGTGGCCTAAGAACACCTCGCCCCGCACTTCGATCAGCTCAGGAACGCCACGCCCCTTCAACGTATGGGGAATGTCCTTCAGCGTCTTCAAATTGGCGGTCACATTCTCACCGACCGCCCCATCGCCGCGCGTCGCGCCAATGACCAGCTTGCCGTCCTCATACCGCAAACTCGCCGACAAGCCGTCGATCTTAGGTTCGGCTGTGAACGCCAGATCTTCGCCCGCCGGCAGATTCAAGAACCGCCGTACGCGGTCGACAAAATCGGTGACGTCCTCGTCGTCGAAAGCGTTGTCCAGCGACAGCATCGGCACGCCATGCTTGACCTTGCCGAACTTCTCGGCCGCAGCGTAACCGACCCTGCGCGACGGGCTATCCGCACGGATCAGCTGCGGGAACTTCGCCTCAATCGCCGAATTCCGCTTCTTGAGCGCGTCGTAGTCGCCGTCCGAAATCGTGGGTGCGTCTTCGGCGTGATAGCGCTTGTCATGCGCAGCAATCTCGCGTGCGAGCCGCTCTAGCTCAGCTGCCGCTTCCTTCTCGCCAAGCTTCGTGACCGGCGTCGGCTTCGTCACGTCGCCCGCCGCCGCTTCGGCATCGGTGTGACCGCCCCGCCGATCAGCCGATCAGCCGCCGCGCGTGCCTCATCGGTTACCTTCGCGCCGGCAAGCATGCGCGCGATCTCCTCACGCCGTCCGCCCGCGTTGAGGAGCTCGACCCGCGTCGCCATCGCCCCCGCCGCCATCGCTTTCGATACGCGCAGATGATGCATCCCGCGCGCTGCCACTTGCGGCGAGTGCGTAACCACCAGCACCTGCTCGCCCTTCGCCAGCCGCGCCAACCGTTCGCCGACGGCGTCGGCGACTGCGCCGCCAACGCCGCGATCGACCTCGTCGAAAATCAGCGTCGACGCCGATCCCTCGTCCGCCAGCGCAACTTTCAACGCCAAGATAAACCGCGCCAACTCGCCGCCCGATGCGATGCGGGTCAAGCCGCCGAACGGCGCCCCCGGATTGGTCGCGACCATGAACTCGACCCGGTCGCGGCCTGATGGCCCCGCCGCATCCGTCGTCTCGATCTGCGTGCGGAACAGTGCGTGCTCGAGCTTCAACGGCGCGAGCTCTTTCGCGACCCGTTGATCCAACCCTTCCGCCGCCTTTGCGCGCCCAGCCGACAGCGCGGCGGCAGATTTGTCGAATGCCTTGCGCGCCTGCACCCTTAGGCGCTCGAGCTCTGCCGCCCGCGATTGCGCGCTCGCCAACACCTGCAGCTTCGTTTCCGCTTCCGCGCGTTTCGCAGCCAGCCCGTCGCACGAACCACCGTATTTCCGCGCCGCAGCGCGCAGCGCGAAAAGGCGTATCTCCGCCTTCTCCAACGTGTTGGCGTCGAACGCGAGCCCGCGCGCGGCAGCGTCGACGGCCCGCCGCGCCTCAGCCGCTTCGATTGTCGCGCGGTCGAGCGCCGCGACCGCCGCATCGAGCCGCCCTTGCGCCACGGCCTGCGCGCGGCTCAACCGGCGCAACGCCAAACTCATCCGCGCCTCGACGCCGCCGTTACCGGACAGCGCCTCGACCGCCTCGTGCAGATCGCTTGAAATCTTCTCGGACGCCATCATTACGGCCCGCGCGTTCGCAAGCTCCGCCTCTTCGCCCGCACGCACGTCGAGCGTCCGCAATTCGTCGGCCATGTGCTTTAGATAGTCGAAGTCCTGTGCTGCCCGTTGCTGAACATCCGCCTCGGCGCGCGCGGCTTCCTCGGCCGCAGCGAGAGACCGCCAAGCGCTTTCGACGGCCGCAACCTCGTCATCAAGCCCGCCAAAGGCATCGAGCAAATTGCGATGCCCCCCGGCATCCAAGAGCCCGCGATCGTCGTGCTGCCCGTGAATTTCGAGCAGCATCGCCCCGGCCTCACGCATGAGCCCGATCGACACCGGCTGATCGTTGATGAAAGCCCGGCTCCGGCCGTCGCTTGCGATCGAGCGGCGAAAGATCAACGCCCCGTCGCTCTCAAGCCCGTTGCCGCCAAGCGCCGCCCGCGCCGGATGCTTCGCCGGCGGATCGAATACGGCGGTGACCGATGTCTGCGCGCCGCCCGCGCGAATGAACCCGCGCTCGGCACGCCCGCCGGTCGCCAGTCCCAAGGCATCAAGCAGAATGGACTTGCCCGCCCCCGTTTCGCCCGTGAGCACGCAAAGCCCCGGCGCGAACTCCAAATCCAACCGCTCGATCAGCACAAAGTCGCGGATCGAGAGAGACGTCAGCATGATGAGGCGTCAGGCCCTTACGTTTAGAACCAGTCGAACCAGCCGCCGTCCTCGTCCTTCTTGTCGCCTGATGTCGGCGCAGAAGGCTTGGCGCCGGCTTCCGGCGGCGGCGGAACGTCTGTCTTCGGCTGAGCAACGGGTGCAGCCGTCGGCATTGCATCGGAAGGGGCAGACGCAACTGCTGGCGCCGTGCGGATCTGCGCGACCGATTGCCCGCCATCCTTCTGGCCGTATTCCTGCATCAGCGCGAACGTATCCTCGTACCACTCGCTGCCCGGATAGTTGTGGCCGAGCACGGCGGCTGCTGCGCGCGCCTCTTTGATGACGCCGAGCGACAGATACGCCTCCACCAAGCGGTGCAGCGCTTCCGGCACGTGGCTCGTCGTTTGATACTTCTCGATCACGCTGCGGAAGCGGCCGATGGCCGCCACCTGTTCGCCGCGCTTCAAGTAGTAGCGCCCAATCGACATTTCCTTGCCCGCAAGGTGATCGCGCGTGAGGTCGAGTTTCAACCGCGCATCGCGCGCATAGTCCGTCTGCGGGAACCGGCGGATAAGATCGCCGAGAGCCGCCATCGCCTGTTCCGTCCGGCGCTGATCGCGACCGACGTCGACGATCTGCTCGTAGAGCGACACGGCCTTCAGGTAATAGGCGTACGGTGCATCCTTGTTACCGGGGTGCAGCGTGATGAACCGGTCAGCCGCTTGAATCGACTCCGTGTACTTGTTCGCTTGGTAATAGCAGAACGCCGACATCAGGATCGCGCGCCTCGCCCACACCGAATAGGGATGCTGCCGCTCAACCTCGTCGAACGCTTGCGCGCACGGAATCCAGTTCGCCCGATCGAGCTGAACAAGCGCGTCTTGATAGAGCTGTTCGACGGGCGTCTCGCGCACCTCGGCGCGCGGCTTCGGCGAGTCATCGCCGGCGCAAGCGGTCAGAGGCATAGCGAGCGCCAGGGCGACGCCGATCGAAAGGGTACGCAAACGAAGCGGAACAAGCGACATGGGAACCGACGAGTTTGAGGGGCTACACTACGCACCCGTCCGAGGACCGCTAACGGTCCCTTAACAGGCATCTTGCACGCATCTTTACCGTAAGACCGGGCCGACCGCCACCCTGCCAAACGGCAGCGGACCGCCCATTTTTACGTTCACGTGGCGGCGCCACGAGGTCCGGCCGCGCCCGCAGCCCAACCCCAAGTGCGGAAGCACCCGAAGTCTGCAACCGAATCGCGCAGACGACCGCCATTCGTTACCAATTCCTTAACGCGCATCTTCGGATCATAGTGTCCCCGAAATACGAGCGAGCACCAACCACAGGGCGAAGATTTCGGTTGCTGGTAATCGCAAATAATCTTCGACCGTTGTCCGTTGTCGCTTGGTTCGGGAAGAGTTCTCCGAAAACCTCCGGCAGGTTGTACCGCAACTTCTACTACCACCGGATAAGTTCAGTTTTTCGAACGGAACCGCTCGCGAAACACCCGCATCAACATGTCCCCGCGATACAAAAATAAAGGCGCCGCGGCACTTCTGCCGCTGCGCCTCTAATGCTTAGGGAGCCGATTATTCCGCCGCTGCGAGACCGTACACCGGACGCTCAACCGTCGGAGCGGACCGGCGCGTGTGCAGCGTGACGTATTCCCACGCGTTCTTGCGTGCAAACAGCTCGCGCAACAGTTTGTTGTTCAGAGCATGGCCGGTCTTGAAGCCGCGGAATTGCGCATACAGCGGCGCGCCCGCGAGCGCCATGTCGCCGACCAGATCGAGCAGCTTGTGGCGCACGAACTCGTCCGCATAGCGCAGACCGTCTTCGTTCATGATCCGCCCGCCATCGAGCACGATCGAATTGGACAGCGAGCCGCCGAGCGCCAGGCCGTTCTTTTGCAGATACTCGACCTCATGCCGGAAGCCGAACGTGCGCGGGCGCGCAAGTTCCGCTTTGAACGACGGCGTATCGAGGTCGAACGAATAAAATTGACGGTCGATGACCGGGCAGTTCTCGAACGAAATCTCGAGGTCTGCCGAAAAACCAATACCAGGCCTGAGCTCGGCGTACTTGTCGCCGTCTTCAACGCGCACGGTTTCACGCACGCGGATTGCACGCACAGGCTCGCCCTGAGCGACGACGCCGGCGCACTCCAGCAGGAAGACGAACGGCGCAGCGCTTCCGTCCATGATCGGAACTTCAGCGGCGTCGATTTCGATGATGACGTTCGTGATTTCGAGGCCCACGATCGCCGCCATCAAATGCTCGATCGTATGAACCTTCACGCCATAAGCGTTGCCGATTGTCGTGCCGAGCTTTGTGTCGGTGACGCGGTCGAAACGGGCGGGAACGACGCCCGCAACCCCGGGATGATCCGTCCGTCGGAAAATGATGCCCGTACCTTCGGGCGCCGGCAGCAACGCAAGCGTGGAAAGAATCCCGGTGTGAACGCCAACGCCTTGGCAAACCATCCGGTTCTTAATCGTCTTTTGAAGCGCCATGCCCCTCACCAAATCCAGTCTTGCTGTCTACCGACGCGGCCGCCCAGAACGGGCAAAAAGACACTCAACGACCGCGACAATCGCCACGGGGCGCAACCGGAAAGGCCGTCCCCAACGGCTTGCAGACAGCACCGGCTCCCCTCAAAGTCGGCACTACCCCTGATGACCACTCGCCCGGGTGTTGTATGGTGAACCCAGTTCCCGGACAGATGGCTCCATCGCCACAAAAACTCTACCAGTGTGCCCGAATCGCTCTAAATGACTTGTTGTTTCGATTTATTACCGCAGAAATCC
>JANNEL010000655.1:0-7275 GCA_031378595.1 Alphaproteobacteria bacterium | reverse complement strand
CCTCAGCGTGCCGAACCCATGGTCGAGCGCGGCGTCGATCGCCTCGCTCACATACCCTTGGCCCCAAAGCGTTTTGTCGAGGATGTAACCCAGCCCCGCCATCGCATCCTGCTGGCGGTAGAAATTGACGACACCCACCGTCCGTCCCTCGCGGGTGATCGCGAACGACGAGCGTGGCGCGTTCTGCGGCGGCAGATTGCGCGCGATGATGTCGAGCATCTGCGCCTGCGTTTCGATCGGCTCGTGCGCCCAATAGCGCAGCGTCTCGCCGTCCCGAAAGAGCGGGAACAGCGCCTCCGCATCCGACCGCCGCAAAGGCCTCAACATCAATCGCTCGGTCTTGAGAATTGGTATGTCGGTTTCGATCGGCGTGGCCGGCCCCTTCAACTCGACCATCGTACCGAACGGATCGCTGATATAAATCGAGGGTCCGTCGCCCTGGGCGCCATAGCGAATGCCCTTCTCGCCGATTTCGACGCCGTGCCCCTTCAGGTAGGCCTCGATCGCCTGCTCGTCGAACGGCTCGATACGAATGCAAATGTGATCGACGTTGACCGCGTCCGGCGTGAACGCCTTCGCACCGGTCGACTTCAGCCACTCGCCGTTCAGATCCACGAGATCGATGATCGACGCACCGGCGCGCAACTGCACCATCCCGATCCGCTCCAGCGTACGCTCGACCTGCGCTCCCAAAACGTCGCGATAGAACGCAAGCGCGCGCGCCATGTCGGGCACGCGAAGCACCACATGGTCTAGACCCGCGAGCGTGAACGGCGCGCCCGTCACCCGAAGATGCGGTGCCACACGGCATAGCCGAGCAGTGTCGCGCCCGTGACGAAGATGAAACCGCCTGAAGCCTGGTTCATGCGCTTCAGTGTGCCTTGCTCAATCGTTTGGTGCCAGTAGCTCGTGACCGCCGTGACCACGAACCACCACAGCACCGAGCCCGCGAAGGCCGACAAAACCATAATGAACGTCGCGAAATAGTTCACATGATAGTCCACGACTTCGCGAAACGCGCCGAACATCGTCGCGAAACCCACCATGGTCGCGGGATTGGTTATCGTGAGCGCAAATGTGGCGGCGAACCCGCCCGCCAGGTTACCCACCGAGCCCGTCTGCATACTGCCGTCTGGGTTCCGCAATATCTCCGGCGGCGTCGCATAGATAAACACGCGCGCGCCGTAAACCATCAGGATCGCCGCACTCCCGAGTTGCAGCGGCGCACCCATCGCTTGGATCGCATCGAAAACCCACTTCACGCCGAAGCCCGCGACCACCGCGAACACGCCGTCGCCCATCGCGGCGCCGAGCCCAGCGAGGAACCCATTCACCTGCCCATAAGACAACGTGCGACGGATGCAGATGATGTTTGCAGGCCCGATCGGCGCGGCCGCAATGATGCCGATCACAATCCCGCCGCCGATTAGCAACAGCCAGTCAAACCCTTCAGTCACTGGCGAAGGCCCCCGGGGATCAAAAACGCGCGCGATCATAGCGACTTGGGCCAGCGGCCGAAATCGCTATCGCATGCCAAAAAGGTGGCTGACGCTGGTTAATAAGTCCTAACGCTGCACGTCGACAACGATGCGGCCTTTCACCTGGCCCTTCAGAATTTGGGAACCCAGCGCAAGTACGTCCTCGAGAGGAACCGTCTTCAACCCATCGGCCAACTTCTTCATGTCGAGATCCCGCGCCAACCGCTCCCAAGCTTTCTCGCGCCTCGGCAGCGGGCAATTGACGGACTCGATGCCCGCAAGCGTAACCCCGCGCAGGATAAACGGTGCAACCGACGACGGAAGATCCATCCCCTGCGCCAAGCCGCAAGCGGCAACCGCACCGCCGTAACTGGTTCCCGCGAGCACATTCGCCAGCGTCTTCGATCCGACGGAATCGACAGCACCGGCCCAACGTTCTTTGGCAAGCGGCCGCACATCGCCGCTGAGTTCCGCCCGGTCGATCACCTCGCTGGCGCCAAGACCACGCAGATAATCGGCTTCGTTCATCCGGCCGGTGGACGCAACGACCCGAAATCCAAGCTTCGACAACAACGCAATCGCGACACTGCCGACGCCACCAGCAGCGCCCGTGACCAACACCGGCCCTTTCGCAGGTGTCAGCCCCAAATCTTCAAGCGCCATGACGGCGAGCATCGCCGTGTAGCCTGCGGTACCGATCGCCATTGCATCGGCGGGCGTGAACGCGCGCGGCACATGCACCAGCCACCCGCTCTTCACATGCGCGCGTGTGCAATAGCCACCGTTGTACGATTCGCCCATGCCCCAGCCGTTCGCAACCACAGCATCGCCGGGCTTGAACTTCGCGTCCGCCGACGTCAGCACGTGGCCCGCGAAGTCGATACCGGCGACGAGCGGAAACTTCCGCACGACCGGCGCCGCGCCCGTCACGGCAAGTCCGTCTTTGTAGTTCAGCGTCGAATGCGAAACGGCGACGGTGACGTCGCCCTCGCCGAGGTCGCGCTCTGCGATTTCCGACAGCTGCGCCGTCTGTCCGGCTTCGGACTTGGTTACCAAGATGCATCGAAATTGTGCAGACATTGCTCGATTTCCTTTGGCACTCGAACATGGTGAGCGCCAGTAAGGGCCTAACTGTTGCGACGGCACCGCAATTCGCCTCGAACGTCAAGCGTCCCGCATTGAAACGCTCGACGGTTGCAATATCCCAAGCCACGATAAGTTTACGGATCGCGTTCAGACTCGTGAGGTTCGTGCGCCGGTCCGGGAAGAGCCTTCGCGTTTTGGCGTACTCAATCGCGGGAGTTTGACGTGGCACAGTTGAATTTGATGTTGAAAGGCTACCGCCTGACGACGGCGGAAATTCTCTACCACATGCCCGACCATCCGAAGTTGCTGCAGACGTTCGTCTGGCAGGAACTGGATATGGCGCCCAAATTCCCGGTGCTGTCGAAATTCCTGACCTTCTGGGAAAAGAACCTCGACGGCCGTTTGCACTCGGTCCGCGTTGGAACGTGCGGCATCCTCTGCCCGCTCGACATCCGCCACGTCGGCCACGAGATAAGCATTCACTAGGAAGCGCCGATCGTCTCCAAGAACTGCAGCGGCTTTCCGCGCGCTAAGCCATTGAGCGCGCCGTCCCACATCACGACCTCGCCGCGAAGGATCGCCCCGACCGGCCAGCCCGTCACCGTCACGCCGTCAAACGGCGTCCAGCCGCAACGGCTTGCGATCCATTTGTTCTCGATCGTCCGCTTCGCTTTCAGATCGACGATCGTGAAGTCCGCGTCGAACCCGACCGCGATCCGCCCCTTCGTCGCCAAACCGAACAGTCGCTGCGGCCCATGCGCCGTGAGATCAACGAACCGCTCAAGCGATAACCTTCCCGCGTTCACGTGATCGAGCATGATCGGAACCAAGGTCTGCACGCCCGTCATGCCGGAAGGCGTATCGGGATAGCCCTTGTCCTTTTCTTCGCGCGTGTGCGGCGCGTGGTCTGAGCCCAGCACGTCCACGACGCCCTCGCGCACGCCGTTCCAGATCGCCTCCCAATGCGACTTGTCGCGCACCGGCGGGTTCATCTGCGCATAGGTGCCCAGCCGCTCGTAACAGTCCGGCGCAATCAGCGTCAGATGGTTCGGCGTCGTCTCGACGCTCGCGATATCCTTGTGTGTGCGCAGGTATGCAATCTCGTCGCCGGTCGACACGTGCAAAATATGCACCCGCCGCCCCGCCTGACGCGCAAGCCCCACCACTCGCTTCGTCGCAAGCAGCGCCGTCTCCGCGTCGCGCCAAACCGGATGCGAACGCACGTCGCCCGGAATGCGCTCACCCTTGCGCGCGTTCAGACGATCCTCATCCTCCGAGTGCACAGCAACGCGCCGCCGGCCGCTCTTCAACACGCGCCCGACATGCTCGTCGTCAGCGACGAGCAGCGTCCCGGTCGACGAACCCATGAACATCTTCACGCCGGCAGCACCAGGCAGCAGCTCAAGCGTCGCTAACGACGCCGCATTGTCCGGCGTCGCGCCAACGTAAAACGCGTGGTCGCACCACATGCGCCCCTGCGCGCGCGAAAGCTTCTCGTTCAAGGCCTCGGCCGTCGTCGTCGGCGGTGCGGTGTTCGGCATCTCGAAGACTGACGTGACGCCACCCAACACCGCGGCGCGGCTCCCCGTTTCCAGATCTTCTTTGTGCGTGGGCCCCGGCTCGCGGAAATGCACCTGGCTGTCGATCGCGCCGGGCAAAACGTGGAGCCCTTTGACGTCGCGCACCGCAGCAGCCTTCACGGCGCCAAGTGCGCCGATCGCGGCAATCCGGCCCGCGCGCACGCCGACATCCGCCGGGCCGATGCCCCACGGCGTCGCCACCGTGCCGTTCTTCAAGACTAGGTCGAAGGTCTCGCTCATGCCGCTAGCAGCTACAGACCACCGCGCGATTCCGCAAGCGCCCTTGCCAACGCGAACGCCGGCACCCTACTTCTACCTCATGAGTTTCCCGACCACAGTTCTGCCGGACCGCGCCATCGTCGAAGTCTTAGGGCCCGACGCCGCGTCGTTCCTGCAGGGTCTCGTGACGAACGACGTGACAAAGGCGAGCGGCGGCAGCGCGATCTATGCCGCGCTGCTGACGCCGCAAGGCAAGATCATCTACGACTTCCTGATCGCACCGGTCGAAGGCGGGTACCTGCTCGATTGCGCGAAGGCCACCGCCGCCGACATCGCCGCACGTTTGAAGAAGTACAAACTGCGCGCCAAGGTGACGATCACCGAGCGTGCAGACCTCTCGGTAATCGCCTCGGCCGAGCCGCTCGCAAACGGCTTCCCGGATCCGCGCCTCCCCGCGCTCGGATTCCGCGCTGCCCAAACAACAACGGCCGACGACAACGCTGTAGTCTACAACACACACCGCATCGCCCTCGGCGTGCCGGACTCAAGCGACATCGCGCCCGAAACGTTCTTTCCACTCGACTGCAATTTTGAAGAACTTCACGGCGTCGATTTTGCAAAGGGCTGTTACGTGGGCCAAGAACTCACGGCCCGCATGAAACACCGCGCGACCGCACGCCGCCGCATTCTGCCGGTCAGCGGTCCGACGTTGCCGCCACCAGGAACGTCGCTCACGCTTGGCGGGACAGAAATCGGCGACATGATGGGCAGCATCAACGGTCACGGCCTCGCCATCATCCGCCTCGATCGCCTCGGTGACGCGACCGAAGCAAGCGCTGGCGGCGCGCCTGTGCGCATCGGCCGGCCTTCGTACAACCTCATCCTCGGAGCCTGACACGTGCCAAAGACCCGCTGCGCCTGGCCGGGCGAAGACCCGCTCTACGTTGCCTATCACGATGACGAATGGGGCGTACCCGAATACGACGACCGCGCGCTCTACGAGAAACTGATCCTCGACGGCTTCCAAGCGGGCCTCTCCTGGATCACGATCCTGCGCAAACGCGACAACTTCCGCAAAGCGTTCGACAACTTCAATCCGGAGAAGATCGCCCGCTACACCGAACCCAAGGTCGCGAAGCTGCTGCAAAACGAAGGCATCATCCGCCACCGCGGCAAGATCGAAGGCACGATCAAGAACGCGAAAATCTACCTCGACATCATGGAGAAAGAGCCCGGCGGCTTCTCCGACTTCCTTTGGAAATTCGTCGACGGCAAACCGCTGCAGAACAAATGGTCGGCGATCAAGAAAGTGCCGGCCGAAACGCCGATGAGCCAAGCCCTGGCGAAGGACCTGAAAAACCGCGGCTTCACGTTCTGCGGCCCGACGATCGTCTACGCGTTCGCACAAGCCGTCGGCATGGTCAACGACCACATCGTCGACTGCCACCGCCACAAAGAGTGCGCCAAACTGGCGAAGCGTTAGAGCAGCTCGAATCCCGGCAGCCGGGAGGCGCGCTTGTCAAACGTTACTGTGCGCGAACATCCAGCACTGGCAGCCAACACGCCGATAAGCGCATCGGCAAACGTCCCTCGCCCGTCTCTCGCCGCGTGTAAGGCAAGCACCACCACCTCGTCGTCTTGAATGACCAAATTGAGCGCCGAAAGGGTCGTCAGCATCGCCAAGGCAATCGCGTCGTCGGGAAACTTGTAGGTACGTTCTAGAACCCAGGCAATTTCCGCGACCACCACCAGGCTCAAGTACCCCGGGCTCCCACTTGTCAGACTTTCGAGAAACGCTCTCGCTTTCGGGTATTGAACAGGATCGTCTTGCGTGAGGTATCTAACAAGTATGTTGCTATCGATACCAATCACTTGCGGCGCTTCTGCCGCGTCAAGTTGAGCTTCGCCGACGCCGGGTTCGGTCGAATTCCGAGCGACGACTCTGCGCCTGCTGCTATTCCTTCGTTCATCTCCTCAATCGTGACCGGACGATCGAACGGCGACTTCAGAAGGCCGCGAAGGGCGGTGATCGGCCGCCGCGGCAAGATGACGACGGTTCCGTCCGGCAAATTGAAAACTTTCACCCGGTCACCCGGCTGGACCCGCAAGTGATCCCGTGACGCTTTGGGCAACGTCATTTGTCCTTTGGCCGTAATCGTTGCGTCCATGGCACTATTCCTTACTTTTCGGAAAAAGTAATACCAGGCCCAGCCTTAACAAACAACCTCAAAGCTGAACAACGGCGCGCTTGCCGCACGCCCAATCGAGCGCTAGCGCCAACCGGTCGCCGCCCCAAAACACCTCGCCGTCGACGACATAAGATGGCGCGCCGATCAGACCCATCGCGACAGCCTTTTCGGTCTGCACGCGCAATGCGTCCTTCGACTCTTGTGCTTGCGCTGCCCGCATGACCTCAGCCGCGTTCTGCCCCATCGTCGACAAAATCTCGCCGATCACAAACGGCGACGAGATATCGAGATCGCGCGAAAAATTCGCCGAGTAAACCCGCCGCACAAACTCCGGCAGCCAAGCCTCATCAGGATAGCGGCACGATATGCGCGCCGCCAGCAACCCGTTCCGCGGAAACTGCGACGGACGCGTCAGGGGCAGTCCCTGCGCCGCACAGAGGCGCGCCATATCGCGCCACATATAAGCGCCCTTCGCCGGATAGATGTTGAACGGCGAGTCGTTCCACCCCTGCGCCCCGAAAATCGGCGCAAGCAGAAACGAACGCCAAGTAACACTCACGCCGCGCGCCTTCGCAGCCGCCTCAACCGCATGCGCCGCCGGATAAGAATACGTACTCGCAAACTCGAACCAAAACTCGAGCGTGGCAGGCATCACCCTCTCCCGCGATAGGGCGCCACGCCTTGTTCGGGAACCCACAAACCGCTGGGTAATTTCCCCGTCTG
>JANNEL010000614.1:0-5362 GCA_031378595.1 Alphaproteobacteria bacterium | reverse complement strand
CTTCCTCGCCGAACACGGCTACATCGCGGTCGCGGTGCAGCATCCGGGCTCCGACACGCAAGCTATCTTCCCCGGCGGCCGCGTGAACAACGGCGGCCTCTTCGCCGCGATCACGCCGGAGGCCGCGGCCGATCGTTTTCGCGACATACCGTTCGCGATCGACGAGTTGGGAAACATGAACGCCAACGACGCGCGCCTGAAGGGCCGCATGGACATGACCAAGCTCGGCATGTCCGGCCACTCGTACGGCGCGATCACGACGCTGGCACTCGCCGGCCAAGGCTTCGACCCAGGCGGCGGCTTCAGCTTCGGCGACGACCGCATCAAAGCGGCGATCGCCTATAGCCCGTCGAAGCCGAAGCAGGGCGACCCGGCGCAATCGTTCGCGAGCATTCGCATGCCGACGTTCCACATGACCGGCACGAACGACCAGAACCCGCTCGACTCCAGCGATCCGGTCGAGAACCGCCAAGTCCCCTATCGCAACATCACGAACGCCGACAAATATCTGATCGTCTTCAAAGGCGGTGACCACATGATCTTCTCCGGCCGCGGCCTCAAAGGCGAACTGCGTACCCAAGACCCGCGCTTCCACGCCTGGATCCAAAAAGCCTCCCTTGCCTTCTGGGACGCCTACCTGCGCGACAACGCCGAAGCGAAGACGTGTCTGAGCGGCGGCAAATTCGCAGCCGAACTCGGCAGCGTCGGAACGTTTGAGTCGCAGGTGCACTGAGATCACTGCGCCGCTGGCGCTAACTCGAACACCACGGAAACGTTCGCGCTGAACGTCTTTTCCCGCGCCATGATCTCGACCGGCACACTGGTAGCGGGACGCGACTGAAACAGCGGCGCATATCCGAAGACCCCTTCATCGGGTAACTGAATGCGATCGATGCTCACCACGCGCCCGACGCGCTGGCCAAGCGCCTTCGCCGCGATCTCCGCCCGATGCAACGCATGTTTCGCTGCCAACGCTCGAACTTGATCGTCGTACTTCGCCGCATCTTTCACGACGAATGAAACTGAATCGATGTTCGTTGCGCCCAAGCGGATCATTCGGTCAAGCAGCTTGCCGGAATACTGCCCGACCGGCAGCGTGACGTTGATCGAGTTCTTGACCACGTAGCCGGTGGTGATCAGCTCGTTCTCAGAATAGGTGTCCTTTCCCGCCGACGGATGTTGCGGTGTGATCGAGAACCCCGTTGTGCGGATCTTATCGCGGTCGATGCCGTCTTCCTTCAACCCGTCGAGAATGCGCGCCATGATCAGGTTGTTCTGATCGAGCGCATCTGCCGCCGACTTTGCCGACGTTGCCACCGCGCCTGAGACCTCCACCTTGTCCGGCGCCACGTCCAGCGAAGCGGCGCCCTGCACCGTGATCGTGCGCGCCTCGTCCTTATGCAGCGAGGGAAAAATCCCCGGCGCGAAAGTCCACGCAATCCACACCGCGCCCAGGAGCGCCAGCGCCACCGCAAACGTCCGAAACGCAAGCCCGATCGTCTCCACGAGATGTCTCCTCCGCATTGTGTCGACGGAATTCTAGCCACCCAGTCCGCAAGCGCCATACGCGCAGGACGTGTGGGGGATGGCTAGAACCTTTGGAACACGCGAGCCACTTGACGAACGATGGCGCGCCCCTTTGAGTTACGGACATGCGCTTTGAAATCCTGGACGAAATCATCGACGTCGAAACGATCGCCCAGGGTGCAGGGATTCGCAATATCGCCCGTCTGAGAAAGATTTATGGCCGGGGACGTTGGCGTAAGAAGAAGGGAAACGCCCGAATTCGCCTGGAAAATGGTGAAACATGCCATGCCGAATTGCACTGGTACGAAGCGCACGGCATCGGAAAATGCGAGTTCAAAATTAAGCAGATCTTTGGTACACTCTAGTCATGGCAACACCCTCCACCAAACTCGTCATCTGCGTCGATAACGAAGGCTACGAAGCCTCGTTGGAGCGGCGGAAGATTTACGTGATGCACCGCGACGCGACTGCGCAGAAGAGCGGACACATCCGCGTCGTCGATGAGTCGGGCGAGGACTATCTCTATCCCAAGACGATGTTCGTCGAACTCGACCTGCCGACAGCAACGCGCAAGGCAGTCCTCGCGCAGGCCTGAGCCTTACTCCTTCGGCTCAGTGAGAAAATCGCGGCCCGCACGATCCTCCACCTCCACCACCCAGAGGTCCGCGTCGCGCGAGCGTGCGCGCTCGAGATAGGCTTCCGCATCCGCGTCGCTGACAACCTCAAGCCCGGTCGCGCGCATCCACCGCCGCTCTCCGTCGATACCATACCCCGCCGACCAAACACGCGCCGTACCGTTTAGTAGGGACACCTTCACCAGAACCGCGCCCGACTCCGGATCGCCTTTCTTCGTCACGAATGCGGACGCGCCGTTCACTTCCGCGCGACGGATCAGTGCCGCGGCCCAGATCGACGTCTTCACTCTGGGCTCGGTCACATGTGCTCCATCTTTGATTGCATCGTCCGGCGTTTGGACCCCGGTGAGTCAATATTGCCACTTCGCGTGCCACACAACTTGCGATTCCATCGATGCTCGCGATTCGGGGCGATTCGTGCGTTGAGGGGCAGTTCAGTGGTCGGTGAAGAGTCCGCGCGTAACCCATCAGAACGTCTCGTTTTCCGGGCCGTTCCATTGCAGCGTTCGCTGGCATTCGGTGCCGGTGCCGCCGTCCTTATTGTGCACCTACTCTGGCGTGCAGATGCGACGCTGGCCGGTCTCCCGCCCGGCGCATTCGCACTTTCGATCCTGCTCTTCGCCGTCGAAACGTTCATCGCGATCGGGCTCACGCTCGCAGCGCTCGCCGACATCTTGCCCGCCGCCATCGAGATCAAGCCTGAAGGCCTGCGCGACGCCGAACTGCCGTCGACCGACATCTTCTTCGTCATCAACGATCCGAAGTTCGCGCCCAAGGCCGCCTACTCGCTCGCCGCCGCGGCACAGCTCGACTACCCGCGCGACCGGGTGCGGCTCCACCTCGTCGGCGTCGACCGCGCGACCGAGCACGCGGACTCGTTGGCGGCGCTCGCCGAGCGCATGAACACGTCGTGGCTTGCAGCCTCCCCTGAAGCGAACGCGGGGACGGCGATCAACGCAGCGCTCGCCCGCACGGCCGGCACGCTGGTCTTGATCATCAACGCCGGCGAAGCGCCGACCCCCGATCTGCTCCGCCGCATCGCCGGTGGCTTCGTCAACAACGCCAACCTCGCGTTCTGCGACGTGCCGGTGTTTGCGATCGACGGCGACCCGGTCTTGACCGACATCGACGTCAGCCGCCGCCTGCCGAGCGACCCCGGCGCGTTCTTCAAGACCTGCCTGAAGACGATCGGCGCGGCGACCGGCTCGCTGGGCTTGAACCCTCGCACCGTCTGGCGCCGCACGGCGCTCTCCAACGCGGGCAGCTGCTCGCGCTGGAACCTGCGTCCGGACGCACCCGCACGCATCCGTGCCGTCGAAGCGGGCTGGATACGCGGCATCGTCACCCGCCCGATGGTGGCGTCCCTCGCGCCCGACACGGTGCGCGACTACCTGCGCACGCGCATGGGCCAGCGCATCGGCACGATCGACGCGGCCTTGACGCAAGACCCGCTGATGCGCGGTCGGCTGCCGTTGCGGGAGCGTCTGTCGTGGATGCCGGCCCTGTTCGGTGCGCTGATGCCGTTTGCCTGGGGCCTCGCTTTCGCACTGCCGCCGCTTGCACTGCTGCTGCACGTACCGCTGTTCGGAAACACAAGCCCCGCTATCGCCACAGTGTTCTCGCTTTTAGCCGCCGTCGTCGCCATCACAATGGCCGGCAGCCTGAACGCCGGCATGCGCGGCCGCCTGATCGGCGCGTGGAGCGAAATCCTGGAATCGCTGCTCACCGCGCCGTCCCTTTTCGCCATCATCACGCGGGCCAAGAAGACCGAGCGCGTGCCCGCGCCGGAACATGCGAACGGCCTGCTGGTCGTCGTCTTCGCCGTGGCACTCGCGGGCACCGCCTACGGGACCGCTGCCTGGTTCACGAAGCCGGAAGTCCAAGCGGATATCGCGCCGCTGCTGGCCCTAACCGTCTTCACGGCAGCTCTACTCGCGTGCTTGCTCGGCGCGATCGCCGAACCGCGCCAACGCCGCCAGGCGCCGCGCATCGCCCGCCGCTTCAGTGCCGACTTGCTCATCGGCGGCGCCCAAGTCCCCGGCCGCCTCGCCGACATCTCCGTGCATGGCGCAAGGTTCATCGCCGACGACGCCGTCGACCTGCCCGCCCGCGCGCTCGCCGGCCAGCTGACGCTCGAAACGCCGCAAGGCAAGACGACACTGCCCGTCCAACTCTCGCGCCAAACCGAAGCGTTCGGCCGCCCCGCGTTCGGCCTCTCGTTCACCGGGCGCACCGTCGGCGAGTTCGCAACCGTCGTGCGCCTCGCCCACCGCAGCGGCGACGCTTACGCCGATCTCTGCGACGCCCGCGCAAAGAGCGCAGGCCTCACCCGCCTCTTCACCGCGCTGAGCTGGCGCGGCCTCGTCAGCCTCTGGCGCAAGGTGAATCCACCGACCGCACAAGTGAAATGGATCCCGCTGCGCCGCATGTCGCGCACGATGCATTAGAAATTGCGGTGACATAATAATAAAGGCCGCGAAAGATTGTTGCCCTTCTCAGCAACGATCTAACCACCGCATTGCACCCTCGCACCCTTGACTCTGAGGCTCAGAGGTCCAAACTCATATACAGACGATCGTGGCCCGATGAAGTCTCTGACGACTGGCCGCCGTTCGCTCGATGACAGGTGCTTTACGGGACGACCGAAGCCCTGAGTTGTCGCGAAGAAGTGCGGCCCGAAAGGCACGACGCGTCTGAATGAGCAGAGCAACAACTAACGGAGGGAGCATGACGCCACCGGACATGAGATCCGCCCTCGCTATTGACGAGGGCAAGGCCCGTTAGCACTCGCGTACGGACACTGATTTTGCGACAGACCGCCGCCGCGAGAAGCCCGGACCCGATCAAAACACAATTTGAAAGCATGCAACGGCGTGCGTAAGACCACGCTCGTAAATTGAGGTCGGCTCTGCTGGCCAAGAATCGGAAGTGATGAAGAGCCCCGCGGAGCGACGCGTCGCCCCGGGGCTCATTTATGTTTCATAGGGCGCAGCGTCAGAGGGAAGGCTCGAGTCCCGGGAGCGCGGGCGTCCCGCCCGCTCTTCGCAGCATCGACATCGCTCAAGCGTGTGGAGGTGAAGAAAGAGCGGGCGGGACGCCCGCGCTCCCAGGCCAAGCGCTCTCCCGCACAACACATTGCGCTACGCTCCCAGGCAAAAAATAGGGACCGGAAGGCCCCCCTTCCGATCCCCATTCCCCTC
>JANNEL010000606.1:0-1790 GCA_031378595.1 Alphaproteobacteria bacterium | reverse complement strand
AGCGGCCGAGATCCTTGCGCAATGCATTGTCGAGCGCGTTGACCGGACCGTTCCCCTCCCCCACGCTCATCAGCCGCTCGCCGTCGGCGCTCACCTTCACGACGGCCTCCGACACCGTAACCTCTTCGCCGAACGCGTTGTGCCGCCGCTCGACAGAAACACGGAACCCATCCACCTTGAAGTAAGTCGGCACCTTGCCGAGTGCACGCCGCGCCAGCAGCTCAAGCGAAGCCTCCGCGCCATCATACGCATAGCCCAGGAACTCGCGCTCCTTGATCCGTTCCAAGAGCGCGGCAATGCGCGGATCCTTCGAATCGACATCGATGCCAAGCGCCGCAATCCGCCCGACCAAGTTGGACCGCCCGGCCTGATCCGAGACGGGGATCTTGCGCGCATTGCCCACCGTCTCCGGCGGCACGTGCTCATACGTGCGCGGGTCCTTTTGCACGGCCGATGCATGCAGCCCACCCTTGTGCGCAAACGCGGACGATCCGACATAGGCCGCATGCCGGTTCGGCGCGCGGTTCAAGATCTCGTCGAGCTGCCGCGACAGATGCGTGATGTCCTTCAGCTTGGCTTGCGCAATCCCGGTTTCGAACCGGTCCGCAAACCCAGACTTCAACAGCAGCGTCGGGATGAGCGAAACCAGGTTCGCATTGCCGCACCGCTCACCAAGCCCATTCAATGTACCCTGAATCTGCCGCACACCAGCATCCACGGCGGCGAGCGTGTTGGCGACGGCGTTTTCCGTATCGTTGTGCGCATGAATGCCGATCCGATCGCGCGGGAACTTCTTCACGACTTCGGCCACGATGCGCGACACCTCGTTCGGCAGCGTACCGCCGTTCGTGTCGCACAGCACCGCCCAGCGGGCGCCACCGTCGAGCGCCGCCTCAAGGCAAGCCAGCGCGTATTCCGGGCTCGCCTTGTAACCGTCGAAGAAATGCTCGGCGTCGAACATCGGCTCGCGTCCGCGCGCCTTGACCGCCGCCATGCTCTCTTTGATCGCAGCCAAATTGTCTGCGCGCGGAACCTCAAGCACGACATCGACCTGAAAGCCCCACGCCTTGCCCACGAGGCAACACGCGTCCGCCTTCGCGTCGAGTACCGACGCAAGGCCCGGATCGTTCGACGAACTCCGCCCCAGCTTCTTCGTCATCCCGAACGCAACCAGCTTCGCCCGTTTCAACGTCGGCGGCGCACCAAAGAACGTCGTGTCGGTCGGATTGGCCCCAGGCCATCCGCCCTCGACATAGTCGATCCCAAAGTCGTCGAGCAGGATCGCAATCTGGCGCTTGTCCTCGACGCTAAAATCGACCCCCTGCGTTTGCGCCCCGTCACGCAGCGTCGTGTCGAAAAGATAAAGGCGCTCGCGGCTCATGACACCACCTTCCACGTCGTTCCGCCGGGACCATCCTCGATCGCGACGCCCAAAGCGGCTATCTCTCCACGCAAGCGATCCGCTTCGGCGAAATTCTTCGCCTTGCGCGCAGCGTTGCGCTTGGCGATCAGGTCTTCGACTTTGGCAGCATCGATCGCCTGGCCAATCATAAAGTCTGAGTCGCGCTCATCGCCATAGGCGCTGAGGAAGTTCAGCGCCGCTTTAAGGCGGCGTCTGTCCGCGTCGTTCGTCCGCGCACTGGCCGCGAGGCCATGCACCGCCGCAAGCGCCGCCGGCGTGTTAAGATCGTCCGACAACGCCGCCATAACGTCCTCCGGCACGGCTTCGGTAGAAGGCACGCCATGCAGCATACGCGCCCACTCCATCAACGTACTCCGCGTCTGAAGCA
>JANNEL010000087.1:0-1659 GCA_031378595.1 Alphaproteobacteria bacterium | reverse complement strand
ATCGCTCATTGCGGCATGTTTCCTTGTGCAGTGGCCGGCGCAGCAGGAGGGGAGGGCGCGGCTTGTTTCGTGTCGTCGAAGAATAAAACCTTCGCAGCCATCTCGGGCAAGATGCGCGGATCGCCGGTTTCGATTGCGACGCGCACTTTGACGGTCGCCTTATCGCGGTTTGCGGTCGGAATGATTGCGGCGACCTTTGCCGGAATCTCCCACTCGGGATAGGCGTCGAGCGTGGCGCTCGCCCGTTGCCCCGGCTTCACGCGGCTGATGTAGGCCTCGTTGACTTCGACCTCGACCTCGAGAGACTTCATGTCGACGATCGTGCAAACGCCCGTGCGTGTGAACCCACCGCCGGCCGCAGAGGGCGATACGATCTCACCCGGCTGTGCGTCTTTCGTCGTCACCATGCCGGCGAACGGCGCGCGGATTTCGTGCTTGTCGAGCAAGGCTTTTGAGCGCGCCGCGTTCTGCTCGGCGGAGCGCAAGTTCCCTTGCGCCTGCATATAACGCGCCGCTGCCGAATCCGCAGCGGCCTGAGCGCGTGTGAGTTCGGCGGTGCTGGCGAACTCCTTTGCCTTGACGCCCTGGATACGCACGAGCGCGCGCTGCGCTTCGGCGTTGTCCGCGATCGCCGCGTCCAGCCCGCCCCGCGCCGACCGCACGTTGCCCTCGGCAATGCCGAGTTCGGTCTTGGCAAGCGTCGTATCGAGCCGCGCGAGCACCTGACCGGCCTGGACCGACATGCCCTCTTCAATCAGCACTTCGGCCATGCGACCGGTAATCTCGGCCGACACCGTCGCGAGCCGTCGCGCTGTCACGTAACCCGATGCCGACAACACGCCGCCGCTGCTTGGAGGCGCAGCGGTCGGAGAGCCAGTCGTGGTGGAAGCAGCCGGCTCGGCAGCCGCAATTTGCTCCTGTGCCTTCGGCCAAAACGAATAGATTGCAAGCGCCACGATCACGACGCATGCGCTCGCCAACGCAATGACCAGCCAGCGCTTGCCGCCGTCCTCGTCCTCTTCCTCGTCCCGGTTGATACGCAACCGGTCGAGCATTTCGCGCTGACCCTCGGCCATACCCTGCCCTTAAAACACAAGGCCGCGAACTTACTGACCCGTTCTGAACGTAACAAGAACTACTTGCGCCGCTTCTTCCAAATCTCGCCCATCAACGCAAACAGCTCGGCCGGATTGGGCGGCGTCGTCCCGCCGGAGAACTCGCGATAGAGCGTTGCAACGTTAACGGCGATCCGCTCGGCATCGCCCCAAGCATCGTAGTCGCCAAGCGCGATGTCGTGCGCAGCATCGCGCGCCGGCAAACCTGCATCGTATCTCTTGCGCGCCTCGTCGCGAATGTAGGCGAGATAACTCTGCACGGCCTTGACGCCGCGCTTGTCCGTCACCGGCCCGTGCCCCGGCACGATCGTCTCGCAATCGAGCTTCAAGATCGCATCGCACGCCGCAATCCAATTCCCGACCGGCCCCGCCCACATGATCGGCGTACCTTCGATGAACAGGATATCGCCCGTGAACACCGTGCGGTCCGCTGGCACATGCACAAGCACGTCGCCGCCGGTATGCGCAGGCCCAACCTCGATCAAATCGACGCTCTTATTGCCGACGCGCCGGTGCATGTGCCCGCTGAATGTTGTTGTCGGCG
>JANNEL010000553.1:0-1568 GCA_031378595.1 Alphaproteobacteria bacterium | reverse complement strand
CGCGAAGAGCACTGGCATTTGCCGCGCGGTTCGACGCTGCGCGTAACCTGCCAGCCGCACCCCTTCGGCGGGCTCATCTTCATCTACGACGACGTCACCAATCAGATGGCGTTGGAGCGCAGCCTCAATCAGCTCTCCAGCGTGCAGCGGACGACGATCGATCATTTGACCGAAGCGCTCGCCGTGTTCGGTACGGACGGGCGGCTTAAGCTCTTTAACAAGGCGTTCGCCGAATACTGGAAGATCGACGCCAAGGCGCTTGCCGAGCAGCCGCGCTTTGCCGACGTGTTCCAGCTGTGCCGCCGCGTGCTCCCCGATGAGAGCCATTGGAGCATGCTCACGATGCTGATCACCGGGGCCGCGTCCGAGCGGCGGGTGAGCGCCGAGCGGCTGACGCGCAGCGACGAAAAGGTTCTGAGCTTTGCAGCGGCGCCGTTGCCGGACGGTTCGCTGCTTCTCTCCTATCGCGACGTCACGGACACGGCGATGCGGGAGAAGGCGCTGGAGGAGCGCAACGCTGCGCTGCTCGCTTCCGACAAGCTCAAGTCCGACTTCATCTCGAACGTGTCGTACCAACTGCGCACGCCGTTGAATTCGATCATGGGGTTTGCGGATCTCATGAACCAAGGGATCGCGGGCAATCTGACGGACAAGCAGTCCAATTATCTCGGCGACATTCTGAACGCGTCCAAGACGCTTGAAACGCTGGTCAACGACATCCTCGATCTCGCCTTGATTGAGGCGGGGACGATCGAGCTCGACCGCAAGGACGTTGTGGTTGCCGACGTACTCGCCGGCGTCATGCCGCTCGTCGAGGAAAAAGCACGCAAGGCGCGCGTCGAAGTCACCTGCGAAAACGGCAAAGACGTGGGCGAGCTTTTTGTCGATCAAAGGCGTCTGCTGCAAATCGCTTACAACCTCGTCATCAACGCGATCGAGCACACGCCGCCGAATGGGCGCATCGTGTTCGGCGCCGAAGGCGCGGCTGGCGAAGTGCGCGTCTTCGTCAACGACACCGGCGTCGGGATTCCGGCCGCCTATCAGCCGGTTGCCTTCGAGCGGTTCGAGAGCACGACGCGCACGAAGGACGCGCGGCGCGCAGGACTTGGCCTCGCCCTCGTGCGCTCGTTCGTGGAGCTGCATGGCGGCTGGGTCGAGCTCGACAGCGCCGTCGGCAAGGGCACACGCGTCACCTGCCACTTCCCGCGCCATGCCGTTCAAAGCGGCGCGACGGGCGCGACCGCTGACAAGAGCGAGGCCGGCGCGAAGGGCGCGAAAACCGGTTAAAATCCGCGTTTTTCGGCTCAATTTCCCATCTGAATCAAACGGTTGGCTGCGTTCGCCGGCGAAAGTTGCGAAATCGAATCCGTTTGATGCGTTTGCACGGCTCATTTCTGCGGAAATATCCGTTTGGAATGCGTTTGGAATCCGTTTGGTCGGCGTTTGCACGACGCCGGGCCGGTGATCGAGGATTTGTGGGTTTGGGTGCATCGTAAGTGTGTCCACGCGCGAACGTCACAGTAAATTAATATAAATTATAGTTGCGTAAGTTAAAAGCAGGCAAATCG
>JANNEL010000493.1:0-2371 GCA_031378595.1 Alphaproteobacteria bacterium | reverse complement strand
CACGTCGTGATAGTCGTCGCCTTGCGCATAGACGGAGATCGTGGCGTTCGACTTCGCATCGAGGCTTTCCAGCGGCGATGCGGCTGGCGCGTAGGAGAGCGCCAGCACCACCGCGCTCTTCGCCTCCGGCCAGAGCGATTGCGGGTGCGCGCGTTCGTCCGCGCGCGTCTCCAGCCAGCCCATGTCGCCGTGGTAGCCGGCCTTCAGATACGCGCGCAGGCCTTCACGCGCGCGCGCGTCGAGCGCCGCCGGCGCAAACCCGACCGCGTCGAAGCCTTCGCGCAACGCCAGGTCTCTGATTGTCTCGCGTGCGGTTGTCACCGCCGCTCCTCGCTATGCTGTCCCTTTAGAAATCCAGGTTCGCATAGTGGGCGGGCGGGGCGATACCGGGCAAATTGTCGGCGAGGAGTGGGCGGAAGCTCGGGCGCGACTTTAGCCGCGCGTACCAATCGCGCGCTTTTGGGAAGGCCGTCCACGGCACGTCGCCGAAATAGTCGACGCACGAGATGTGGGCGGCCGCGGTGAAGTCGGCGAGGCTGAGCGCGCCGGCCAGACAGTCGCGCTCGTCGATCAGCTTTTCGATGAAGGCCATGCGCAGGCGCAGCGCTTCCAGCGCGCGGCGCAGCGCCGCGAGATCTGGCTCGGGCGCCGGCATTTGGCGAAAGCGCTTCAAGTATTTTTCGCGCACGACGACGGATGTGATTTCGCCGAAGAAGAAGCGGTCGAACCAGGCGCACAGGCGCCGCACCTCGGCGCGGTCTTGCGCGCGCTTGGGCATCAACGGCGGGTCGGGGTGAAGTTCCTCGACGTATTCGCAGATCGCCTGCGCGTCGGAAAACTTCGCGCCATCGGTCTCGATCCAGACCGGCAGCTGCTTGGCCGGATCGAGCGGGAAGAGCGCGTCGTTCGGCTCCCACGGCTTTTCGGCGATGCTCTCGAACGTCAGCCTCTTCTCGCCGAGGACGAGACGCACGCGCCGGCAGAACGGGGACAACGGGAAATGGTGCAGCTGGCGCATGGGGGGAGAGGTTAGCGTGATTCGGTGATCCAAAACCGTCATCATGGCCGGGCTTGACCCACGGCTGTCCGGTTCATCATGTGGCGAACTCCAGGAGCATTTGATTTGTACTTTGTGGACTTGTTCGGGAAGGACTGAGTGGGCTGGCGAGGGATCGTCTGTGAGTGAGAGTGGCGCGAATGAGCCTGGCAAAGGTCAGCGCGGTGCCGGCGAACCTATAGAGTTCCTGCGCCATACGCAGGAGCAGGAAGGCAATGAGGGCGACGGCGACTTGAATGCGCACAGCGTTCTCGGAGGTGCCGAGGAAGCGCTTGATCTTGAGCATTTGCTTGATCCAGCGGAAGAAAAGTTCGATCTGCCAGCGCGATTTGTAGAGGTCGGCGATCTCTTGGGCTGGGGCGTCGATGTCGTTGGTGAGAAGGCGCAAGATCTTGCCGGTCTCGATGCGGATGCGAATCTCGCGCACCGGATCCTGCATGGGATTTTTGCGGGCATAGGCGAGGCGATCGGGAAGATGGCCGATGCGGTCGGAGAGAATGACGTCCTGGTCTTTGGGCACAGGATTCTCGGCGACGACGGCGATCGGCGAGTTGGATTTGAACCGCGTCACGATGCGGCAGCCTTGCGCGTCGAGCGAAGCCCACCAGGCGAAATCGTAGTAGCCGAGGTCGAAGACATAGGTGGCCTCGCCTTCGATGGCGATCGACTTGGCGGGCGTGATGTCGTTGACGTTGGCAGGCGTGACGGCGAAGTAGACCGGGCGCTCCTCGTCGAGCGCGTAGACGACGTGGAGCTTGGCGCCGAAGACGTCCTTGGAGAAGCGCGCCCACGCCGAGCTCAGGCTGGAAAGCCGCAGGCTCGTGGAATCGATGAGGCGCACGGCCTGGCGCATCTTGCGCGGCAGGCCGATTTGGCTGCGCGCCAACACGGCTGCGAACAGGCCGTCGAAGAAGGCGTGGTTGCGGTCGCGGTTGGCGTCGGCCAGGGTCGAGCGGCGCACGGCCTTGCCGCCTGCGTGATAAAGCATCGCCGGATGGCTCTCGAGCGCCGTCGCCAGGTCGCGCAGGCTCGCCGAACCGGCAAGTTGAGCGAACAGCATGGCGATGAACTGCGCCTTCGTGGTCAGGCCGCGCACGCCGGCGTCCATGCCGTGCTTCTTCACAAGCTCTTTGAACTCCGGCCACGGAACGAGCTTCAGAAGACCGTGAAAAACAGTATTCTCGTGTCGCATGGTGCAGGGTCCTTTCCGAGTCTGATTCGTCGCCAAACGCTTCAGACCTCAGAAGAATCCTCACCATGCGCCCGGTCCAGAAAAATCGAACCGGACAGCCGTGGGCTTGACCCGGCCACCCA
>JANNEL010000448.1:0-3362 GCA_031378595.1 Alphaproteobacteria bacterium | reverse complement strand
CGTCTGGCGACGTGTGGGTGTGGGACCTGAAAGCGCGCAAGCTCACGCGTTGGACGGAAAGTGAGGTCGGCGGCATCGATCCGTCGACATTCGTGCAGCCGACGTTGATCTCCTGGCCGACGTTCGATCGGGTTGGTGGTAAGCCGCGCACGATCACGGGCTTTCAGTATCTCCCGCCGGGGCCCGGACCTCATCCGGTGCTCATCAACATTCACGGAGGTCCGGAGTCGCAATCTCAGCCGGGGTTCTCCAGCAATACGCAGTTGATGGTGAAGAAGCTCGGCATAGCGGTGATCTCGCCGAACGTGCGCGGGTCAACGGGCTATGGGAAGTCGTTCGTCAATCTCGACAATGGGCGACTGCGCGAGGATTCGGTGAAGGACATCGGCGCGCTGCTCGATTGGATCGCGACGCAGCCGAATTTGGACAAGAAGCGCGTCGTTGTCTCTGGCGGCTCGTACGGCGGGTACATGTCCTATGCGGTGATGACGAACTACAATGACCGTCTCGCAGCAGGGATCTCGGTTGTCGGTATTTCGAACTTCGTCACGTTCCTGAATGGCACGAGTGGCTATCGCAGGGACTTACGACGCGTCGAGTACGGCGACGAGCGCGATCCTGAGATGGCGAAGTTCCTGCAAACGATCTCGCCGATGACGAACGCGCACAAAATCACAAAGCCGATGTTCATCGTGCAGGGGCTGAACGATCCCCGCGTGCCCTATACCGAGGCCGAGCAGATGCTGAAGGCCATTCGGGCTAACGGGCAGGAGGTCTGGTTCATGATGGCGAAGGATGAAGGCCACGGGTTCGCCAAGAAGAGCAATCAGAACGCTCAGCAAGAGGCGACGGTGCTGTTCCTGCAGAAATTCGCCGGAAAATAGGGCCCAAGCTTGACAGTTGGGCTGCGCAGCCCTCACTTCGCGGCCGAATTGGAGTGAGGCTATGAGCACGAAGAAGACGCGGGTCGCGATTCTAGGAGCGAGCGGTTACACGGGTGCGGAACTCGTACGCCTGCTTGCGCGCCATCCGCATGTCGAGATCGTCGCGCTGACGGGCGACCGTAAGGCCGGCGAGAGCATGGCCGATGTATTCGGGCAGTTCGCGATGCTGAATCTGCCACGCCTTTCCACGATCAAAGAGGTCGACTGGACGAACGTCGACGCGGCGTTCTGCGCGCTGCCGCACGCGACCACGCAGGCTGTCGTGCGCGAGCTGCCTTCGCATGTTCGAGTGATCGATATCTCTGCCGACTTCCGGCTGGAGAATCCTGAGACCTACCGCGAATGGTATGCGCACGAACATCAGGCGTTGGAGCTTCAAAAGGACGCGGTCTATGGCCTTACCGAGTTCTACCGTGAGCGTATTAGGAGCGCGCGGATCGTGGCGTGCCCCGGGTGCTACCCGACGGCGGCTTTGTTGCCGCTCTTGCCGTTGCTGGAACAGAAGCTGATCGACCCGGACGAGATCATCATCGACGCGAAGTCGGGTGTTTCGGGTGCGGGCCGTGGCGAGAAGCAAGCCAATCTGCACACGGAAGTCTCCGAAGGCATCCACGCTTACGGCGTCGGCAAGCATCGGCACATGCCGGAGATCGAGCAGGAGCTGGCGAAGGCCGCCGGACGGCCGGTGCCGATCACGTTCACGCCGCATCTGATGCCGATGAACCGGGGCATGCTGGATACGATCTACGTGCGCGCGAAGGATGGCGCGAGCGCGGAGCGTATGCACGGCGCGCTGGCGCAGCGCTATGGCGGCGAGGCGTTCGTGCACGTGATGCCGTTCGGGCAGACACCGCAGACGCGGCATGTGCGGGGGTCGAACCACTGCTTCATCGGCGTCGTCGGCGAGGCGCGTGCGGGCCGCGCGACGTTGATCGCGGCGATCGACAATCTAACCAAGGGTGCGAGCGGGCAGGGCGTGCAGAACTTCAATTTGATGTTCGGCTATCCCGAGACGACGGGCATCGACATGTTGCCGTTGTTTCCGTGATCGCTATTTCGCGCTTAAGAAAGCCAGCATCGCCGCGTTGAATTCGTCGGGCTTTTGCATCGGCGCAAAATGGCTGACGCTAGGCAGGATGATCAGCGTCGCGCCGGGGATTGTTTTGGCCAGGTATGCCGTGTGCGCTGGCTTGATGATTTCTTCTTTTTCACCGTCGGCGATCGCGATTCTGGGTCCGTGGATTTTCGCAAGGTCCGCGGGCTTATAGTTCGGCTCGCTCGTGAGCATCACGTACATCGCGTCGTAGAGACCTTTGAAGTCGTGCGGTGGTGGCGAGAGACGCGCGTAGTCTTTGGGCGCTCGCTCCATGAGATCGATGAAGATCGGCCGCTCGGTGATGCCGGGGATGACCCCGTTCTGGTCCATGTTGGCGCCGAACGCGAATAGGCGATCGAGGCGCTTCGGGTGTTTCATCGCCATGATCACGCCCTGGATCGCGCCGTCGCTCCAACCGACGACGGAGGCCTTCGGAAGTTTCAGGGCGTCCATGACCGCGATGACGTCGGACTCGAAGAGTTCGTAGCTCAACGGTTTGTTGGGATCGCGTGTGCTACGGGCATGGCCGCGCGTCTCAATCAGTATGACACGGTAGCCTGCTTTGAGAAGGGCCGGAATTTGGAAGCCGAAATTCTCCGCGCTGCCGAAGGCGCCGTGCAGCATGACCACCGGCGTGCCTTGACCGATCGTCGCGTACCAAATTTTTGCGCCGGCATGTGCGACCGTTCCCTCGATGTCGAACTTCGGCAGCGACGGCGTGGGTAACACCGTTTCCCAGACGGGCGTCGTCCATTTGACCGGTGGCGGTGGGGCGGCCGTGCCTTTCGTTTGCGGCGCCGGGTCGCCGCAAGCGGCCAGAGCGATGAGGCAAAGACCGAGTGCTGCTGTTGGACGCATGGGTTTCGTACCTTCGCGATTTTGCCCGCAGTATAGGCTAGCCGCGTGCTTCGCGCATGGGATTGGCGGATTGGCGATATTTCTACGCAGAAACCTGTGCAAGGAGGCCAACGTGCGGCCTTGACTGGGCTTGGTACGTAAGCGACCTCTTGGCCGCCAAAACTGCCTGCAAGCCCTCTTTGCGTTACTGGCGTCTCGCGTGGGTTCGACCACGGGGAAGCGCGGGGAGCCCTAAGTTTTGGAAATGCCGCGCGCCTGGGCCGTTTCGCTTGCGTCGAACGCAACTCGAAGGAGGCCACTCATGATCGATTATCGCGCGAGCCTGAAGGCGAGCGATCCCGACATCTACGAAACGCTGATCGGCGAAGAGCGCCGGCAACGCGAGGGGGTCGAGATGATCCCGTCGGAGAACTACACGTTCCCGGAAGTGTACGCGGCGCTGGGTTCGGCGTTCACGAACAAAT
>JANNEL010000388.1:0-2694 GCA_031378595.1 Alphaproteobacteria bacterium | reverse complement strand
CTTGGCCCGCGTACTAACGCGCCACGGCTTGCGGGGCGACCGGTGCCGGTCAACCCGAATGACCCTCAAACCTGGGGCAAGGTCTCGCGCAACGCACCCTGCCCGTGCGGCTCAGGCAAGAAGTTCAAACAGTGCCACGGGACGTTCTAAGCTAACGCGGTCTGTCGCCTTCGACGGTCACACGGTGCATTTCGCGCCGGTGACCATGGTAGTCGTTCAAGGCGTAGTGTTGGGCGCAGCGGTTGTCCCAGAACGCGACCGAATTTTTGCGCCACTGGAAGCGGCAGGTGAATTCGGGCTTGGCGCAGTGGTCGTAGAGCCAGCGCAGAAGCGGGCGGCTTTCTTCTTTCGTCCAGCCTTCAAAACGCTGCGTGAAGCCGATGTTGACGTAGAGCGCTTTGCGACCGGTCTCGGGGTGGGTGCGCACGACCGGGTGGATCATCTCCGCTTTCGCTTCGTCCGACGTCTTCGGTTTCATCGAGCGCTGGTCGTTGTGCCGGTTCGCCTCGCTCATGCCGTCGACGCCGTATTGCGCATTCGCAGAGTGGACCGCGTTCAGTCCGTCGAGCGTGCGCTTCATGCCGGTCGAGAGCGCGTCGTAGGCGAGGTATTGGTTTGCGAACATCGTGTCGCCACCGGCCGGCGGGACTTCCTTCGCGTAGAGGACGCTGCCGAGCGGCGGCTTCTCGAAGAACGTCATGTCGGAGTGCCAGCCGCCGCCGAAGTTGATCTTGTCGTCCTTCTCTTTGAAGACGCGCATGACCTCCGGGTGGCCTTCGATCGAGGCTGCAAATGGATGGATCGAGATCGGGCCGAAGCGGCGGGCGAAGGCGATCTGCTGTTCGGGCGTCATCACCTGGTCGCGGAAGAAGATTACGCAGTGGTCGAGGAACGCTTTGTGCACCGTGGCGAACGCGTCGTTGCCGAGGGCCGCGCCCAGATCGACGCCGGAAATCTCCGCGCCAAGCGCGCTTGTCAGGCGAGTTACTGTGATGCTCATGCCGTAGCGTTCCCTTGTTGGGTGTAAGCCTAGGGCAGCTTGCGCTTGATGAAAAGGTAACTTGCGCGCGAACCAAACCAGGTCTCCAATCGCGGACGAGAGACCGGAGCGCCGCAATGTCCCAACCCATTCCGTTCAAGATCGAGATTTCGCAAGCGACGATCAACAAGATCATGGAGCGCGTGCGCGCGTTCGAATGGCCGGACGCGCCGGCGGGCGGCGGGTGGGCTTACGGCGCCGAACTTTCGACGATGAAGGAGATCGTCGAGTATTGGTTGCACGGTTACGACTGGTTTCGCGAGCAGGAAGCGCTCAATCGGCTACCGCATTTCAAGGCCCGGGTGCGCGATCTCGACATCCATTTCATTCACCTGAAATCGAACGCGCCGAAGCGGCGGCCTTTGATCATCAGTCACGGCTGGCCGGGATCGATCGTCGAGTTTCTGAACGTGATCGAGCCGCTGGCGCATCCGCAGAAGCACGCGGGCAAAATCACCGATGCGTTCGATGTGATCGTGCCGTCGCTGCCGGGTTACGGGTTCTCGGATAAACCCGCGAAGCCCATGAGCCCGCGCACGGTTGCCGGCTATTTCGACGAGCTGATGACCGGCGTGCTCGGCTATTCGGACTACATCGCGCAAGGCGGCGATTGGGGTTCGTCCGTGTCGGGGTGGCTTGGTTACGAGGGGCGCGGCTGTAAGGCGGTGCATCTGAACATGCTGGGCTGGCGCTCGCCTGGCGTCATCCCCGAGACCGAGGAAGAGAAGCAAGCCGAGAAGCAATTCCAGATGCTGTTCGATATGGAGGGGGCGTATTTCCGTCTGCAGTCGACGAAGCCGTTGACGCTCGCCTACGGCATGATGGATTCGCCCGTCGGCACGGCCGCGTGGATCATCGAGAAGTTCAAGGGCTGGTCCGATCTCGACGACGGGAAGTTGGAGAGCGTCTACACGAAGGATCAGTTGCTCACGAACATCATGCTCTATCTCGTCACACGCACATTCGGTACGGCGACGTGGATGTATCGCGGGTTGTTCGAGGACGCGGGCGGGAAACCCGTGCCGCCGAAGACGCGGGTCGAGAAACCGGTCGCTATCGCGAGGTTTCCCGTCGACCTCATCCCCTTCCCGCCGCGTTCGATGGTGGAGAAGCACCTCAACGTCGTGCGCTGGACCGAGTTCAAGCGCGGCGGCCACTTCGCGGCGATGGAGCGGCCGCAAGATTTCATCGAAGACGTGCGCGCGTTCGGGCGGGAGATGGACGCGAGGTGACGCCGTTCAAGGTTGCTGTCCCGCAAAGCGATGTCGATGATCTAAAGGCGCGGCTCGCTCGCGTACGGTGGCCGAACGAGCCTAAGGGCAACGCGGCGTGGGATTGGGGGACGAACCTTTCCTATATGCAGCGACTGATCGCTTATTGGCGCGATGAGTTCAACTGGGCCCAAGCGGAGACGGAGCTAAACCGGTTTCCGCAGTTCACGGTCGATCTTGCTGCGGGCGGCGAGACGCACACAGTCCACTTCATCTACGAGAAGGGCTCGGGACGGAAGCCCTTGCCGTTGATCCTGACGCACGGGTGGCCTTCGACCTATCGCGAGTTCTTGGATGTGATCGAGCCGCTGGCGCATCCAGAGCGGTTCGGCGGCGACGCGGAAGATGGGTTCGACGTTGTCGTGCCGTCGCTGATCGGATACG
>JANNEL010000379.1:0-3462 GCA_031378595.1 Alphaproteobacteria bacterium | reverse complement strand
GCCTCAACGTCGTGAACCTGAAAATTCCGCCGCTGCGTGAGCCCGGTCAATCCAAGATTCCGGGACCCATCGCGGAGCGAGAGCCTTTAGATCGTTGCGCATCACGCTGCACCTCCGGCAACCCGGCCAAGCGCGCTGCGGCGCAGTGTTAAGCGTCCATCCGCCATGTCGTAGACCGTATCGCAGAGGCGCAAATACGACGGGCGATCGGTCACAAAGATCGCCGCCCGCTTGCCTTTTTGATGTTCGAAGAACGACAGCAAATGCTTGTCGGACTCATGGTCGAGCGCTGCGTTCGCCGTATCGAACAGAATGATCCGCGGGTCATGCGCCAAAACGCGCACAATCGATATCCGTTGCGCGATGCCCAGCGGCATGTCCCCGCCACCGGATAGTGGCGTATCCAAACCACGGTTCAACCGCGCGACATAGTCTTCAAGACCCAAAATCCGGCAAAGCGCGAGCGCGCGTCGTTTGACTTGACCGTCTTCGAAGAGCGTCAGGTTTTCGAGCAACGTGCCCGCATATATCGTGGGCGACGTCGACATCAATCCAATTTGCCGGCGCAAATCCTGCGGCGCAAAGAGTCGGATCGGTAGTCCGTCATAGCGAATGCTGCCCTGCGATGGCGTCAAAAGCCCGTTCATGAGCTTCAGCAGTGTGCTGCGCCCGGCCGAAATCGGACCGGTGATGCCGATATAGGAACCCGGCGGCACCTCAAGCGTCACGTTATCGATGGCGTCCTGCTTCGCACCTTCGTACCGGAACGAAACATCCTCCAGCGTTAGCGCCGCGGCTACGGCCGGCAACGGCCGATCGCCTGCAAACTCCGGCGCCAACGTGTTCAGTCCCCTCAACTTCGCCTCCGCCAGCCGGATGAACGGATAGCGCGCCCAAAGGCCAAGCCCTTTCAAAACAGGCTGCAGAAACCGACCCGTCAGAAGTGTCGTCGCGGCAAGCCCGCCAATCGTGAGACCGCCGTTGACGACGCCAATCGCACCGACCGTGACAGTAATAACCGCGGCCACTTGCGCAAGTTCGCCGGCAACCGACTGTGCTTGCAGGTTCATGCGCGTGATGGCGCCGAAAGCATCGGCCGAGTCTTCCTGCAAGCGCTCATGACGGCGCTGCATCAGCGCTTCGAGGCCGAGCGCCTTCACCGTTCCAATACCGCCGACGCATTCGACGAGAAAATTGTGACGCTTCACGTCGCTAAGCTCGCGCCGTCCGGACTCGGCCGTCAGCTGCCGGCCCAAGCGAACGCCCAGCGCGACGAAACCCGCGAAAAGCACAAGCGGTACCAACGCCATCCACCCGGCGATCAGACCGATCGTAACGACGAAGAGAAAGACGAACGGCAAGTCGGCAAGCAACGCGCCGGCATGACAATAAAACGTACGCACCGCTTGTATGGCGTTGAACCGTTCGGCATGTGCGCCGGGCGTCGATTTGCGGAAGCTCTCGACGTCCGTCGACAAAAGCCGCGAAAGCGCGCGGCGGTGCTCGCGGTGATCGTACCGCGCCCCTTCCGCCGACATGATGCGCGCGCGCAAAACGCGCAGCGCAAACTCAAGCGCGAACGAAACCAGCACCGCAAGCGTCAGTACGATGAGCGTACTCATCGCGTGGTGCCGGATCACCCTGTCGTAGGTCTGCAAAATAGCGATCGGCAGTGCGAGGCCCAGGATGTTGATCGCAAGCGACGCCGCCATCACATCGGGCCGCATCCAAATTCGGTGCAGCGCCTTGGTACTGTCTTCAGAGTCCATGGATCCCGCCGGGGCGCAGTGCCCCACCTATCGCTGCGGGCCATTTGACGGCGCTGGGACTTACCGAACGCTAAACGAACGGCAAAGTTGGTCGTTCCAATTTTAGTCGAACCTGACCCCACTTCGTTTCGACTTTCTTAACGTAAAAACCAAATCTAAGACCATTTCAGACAACGTTTAGAGGTTCCGACACGCCCCATCCCGATGATGGGCGATGGCTCACCCACTCAAGATACGATAGGGGCACGCCGTCTATGAGTTCCCTCGACAAAGCGAAAGCCCTCTCCGCGTCGTCGGAAGGACCCGACGATCTTGCGATCGAGCGGAGCGCACCCGCGCGGCCGGACGCACCGGCCGCCAGCGCGAGCAACGCAGGCGCGTCGACTTCGACCGGCGACGCCGGTTTGCACCTTCAAAACGCGCATCTGGGCACGTTGCAAGTCCGTGAAACGCACGCAGCACCGGCGACAGAAGGGCGCTTCGAACCGCCTGCCGCACTTCCGGATTTCGAGCTCTCACAGTCTGGGGTCACCCCGCGCGCGCAAACGGCAATGCCGGAGGCTGCGGCGTTCGCGAACACCCCTCAAGATGCGGTGGCACCCGCGCACACCGCCAACCCATTGACCGGGCACAGCCATCTCGTCGAAGGCGAACGCTTCTCGTTTAACGGTCCGCAGACCGAAGCAACGGTCCCCGCCACGCCCAAGATCGGCACGCCTGACCAACCGGTCTTCAAGGAAGCCGAAAACGGCGCACCGACGGACATCGACCTCTCAAACACGACAGTTCCCGAAAATGCCGCCGGCGCGGTGATCGGGTCTCTGACGGCGATCGACCCCAATGCGGGAGACACATTCCGCTTCACGGTCTCCGACGACCGGTTCGAGGTGGTCGACGGCCAACTGAAATTGAAGGACGGCATATCGCTCGACCATGAAGGCGAGCCATCGCTGACGATCTCGGTCTCCGCCACCGATAGCGCAGGTCACACGTTCACCGAGAGCTTCACGATCAACGTCCTGAACGTCAACGAAACGCCGACCGACATCGCACTTTCGCATGCGAACGTTGCCGAAAACGCGGCGGGCGCGGTCATCGGCACACTCTCGACGCTCGATCCGGATGCCGGCGACACGCACCAATATACGGTTTCCGACAATCGCTTTGAGGTGGTCGATGGCCAGCTAAAGCTGAAAGACGGCGTCGCGCTCGATCACGAAGGCGAGCCGACGGTCACGATCCAGGTCACGACAACCGACGCCGGTGGCCTCTCGCACAGCGAGAGCTTCACGGTCGCGGTTCAAGACGCCAACGAACGCCCGACCGATATCGCCTTGTCGAACGCGACCGTCGCAGAAAACGCGGCCGGTGCGGTGATCGGCACGCTCACATCCGTCGACCCCGACGCCGGTGATAGCCATACGTACACGGTTTCGGACAACCGCTTCGAAGTCGTCGACGGACAACTAAAGCTAAAGGACGGCATTTCGCTCGACCACGAAGCGGAGCCGAGCGTCGCCGTCCAGGTGACGACGACGGACAGCGGCGGCCTTTCGTTCAACGAGACGTTCACCGTCACGGTCGACAACGTCAACGAGAGCCCGGTCGATATCGCCCTCTCAAACCCGAGCGTCGCCGAAAACGCAGCCGGTGCCGTCATCGGCACACTCACCACCGTCGACCCGGACGCCGG
>JANNEL010000345.1:0-1828 GCA_031378595.1 Alphaproteobacteria bacterium | reverse complement strand
ACCGACTGCGACTTTGCGGCTGCCGAAGTATTGGCTGACGAGTCCGTTGGCGAGGCTGCCGAGTGTGATCCCGGAGTAGAACCAGAACACCGTGTCGGCTGGGATGATTTTTTCGGGGATGCCGAGTGCGGGTGCAATTTCCGGCGAAAACGTGACCAGCGTGCCTAAGCAAAACCAAATGGGCAGGCCGACCAAGATGCAGTTGATGTAGCGGTTGAAGCGGTCCCACGACGTGAACAGCATCAAGAAATTGCCGCGCGCGACGTGTTCCTTCTCAGCGAGCTCTTTGAAGATGCCGGACTCGGCGACCGACACGCGCAGAGCCAACAAGCCAAGACCCAATACGCCGCCCACAATATAGGCGCCGCGCCAAGTGAAATATTGGTACACGACGGCCGCCGCTACCGCGCCGAACACGCCGGTCGCAACGACGATCGTCGTGCCGTAGCCCCGCGTGCGTTGCGGCAGGAGTTCGGACACCAACGTGATGCCGCCGCCGATTTCGCCGGCGAGGCCGACGCCTGTGATGAAGCGGAGCAGGGCGTACTGCGTAACCGGGGAAATCATTCCATCGACCGCTGGGCCGAATTCGCCGACGAAGCCGTTCAGAATATTGCCGATCGAGTAGAGAAGGATCGAGCCGAATAGGAGTTGGATGCGGCCGACCTTGTCGCCGATCACGCCCCACAACACCCCACCGATCAGGAAGCCTGCCATTTGCCAGTTCAAGATATAGGCGCCGACGGGAAGCAGATCGGCGGGCGCGATGCCTAAATCCTTCAAGCTATCGGTGCGCAGCACGGTGAACAGGATCAAGTCGTAGACGTCGACGAAGTAGCCAAGAGCGGCCACGACAATGGCCAAGCGAACATTGTTCGACATCTGGGACGGAATCCTCCGGATGGTGTTTCTGGTTTCCCGCACCTTGGCCCATTCATCACGACGGGGACAACCGGAAGGGGCACCGCACATCGGGAGTTGGTTGGCGTTTTGCCCTGAAATCCTGCGGGAAATAGGTGGGTTGAGTGTGCTTTTCCGAGCACGCCCTAGTTGTTAAATGAGCGCAACGGTCTGGATTGCGTTGACAGTTCAAGAGCCCCCAGCGCGAAATGCTTGCGGGTAAACGCAGGGGCTGGGGGCCTCTGCTCAAGGGGGAAATAATGCGTAAAGTTGCTTTGCTTGCGGCGTCCGCGCTGCTCTTTCCGATGGTTGCATTCGCGGACGGCGAACCGGTGGCACGCCCGTATTTCGGCGGGGTGTACGGCGGTTGGACGTCGATGGATATGCCGGAGCACACGCTCACGCCGTATTCATTCAATTTCGGCGCCGGCTTTGTATCGCCGACACTGCAAGCCGATGTTGATGGCTGGAGCTTTGGCGTTGGCGCCGGCAAGCAGCTGGACTCGGGATGGCGTGTGATTGCTGTCGCGCGGTTCTTTGATGGTGACGGCTCTGCCGCCGGAACATTCACGATTCCCAACGCGACGCCGTTTCGCCGCGGAGCGCTTGACGGGACTTCGGTTGTTGCCGGTGCCTACGGTGGCGTAGGCAACGGGACACAAAATCTAGGCGTGACCGTCACCGAGTGGGCGGGCTCCGTTTCTGCTGGCCGGCAATTGTTCGACATTGTTCACGCGGACATTGTGGCCACCTACACCGGTACGGACACAGAGGACCTGCACACGGGGCATATTTTGATTGGTGCCGGGCCATTCTTTGAGGACCTCCGGACAAAGACCTCGTTCTCATCCGGCTCGCTCGAGTTGGCCGCCAGGGCGTCGCTCGACTTCAATCTTGCCGACAGTCTTTCGGTGGGAGTGGGTGGATC
>JANNEL010000329.1:0-3180 GCA_031378595.1 Alphaproteobacteria bacterium | reverse complement strand
CCTACCCCGGCAACTTGTCGAAGGCGATGAGATAGCCCGCGGTCAGCACGACCCAGAGCAGCGAGATGGGTAAGAAGAACTTCCAGCCGATGCGCATCAGCTGATCGTAGCGGTAGCGCGGGACGATCGCTTTCACCATCGCGAACAGGAAGAAGATCGCCCAGATTTTGACGATGAACCAGATAACGCCGGGGACCCAGGTGAACGGCGCGATCTCGATGGGTGCGTGCCAGCCGCCCAAGAACAGGATGGTCATCATGGCGCACATGAGGACGATCGACACGTACTCGGAGAGCATGAAGAGGAGGTACGGCGTCGAGGAGTATTCGACCATGAAGCCTGCCACGAGTTCGGATTCCGCTTCCGGCAGGTCGAAGGGCGGCCGGTTCGTTTCGGCGAGCGCCGAGACGAAGAAGACGACCGCCATCGGCAGCAAGTGGCTGAACAGGTACCAGTGGTGGATGCCGCCCGCCTGCGCCTCGACGATCTTCGAGAGGTTCAGCGTGCCTGCGGTCAGCAGGACGGTGATGACAACGAAGCCGATCGAGACTTCGTAGGAGACCATCTGTGCCGCGGAGCGGAGTGCGCCCAAGAACGGGTACTTCGAGTTCGACGCCCAGCCACCCATGATGATGCCGTAGACGCCAAGCGACGAGATCGCAAAGATGTAAAGGATGCCGACATTGATGTCGGCGAAGACCCAGCGGTCCGCCACCGGCACGACGGCCCAGGCGCCGAGCGCCAATGTCGTCGAGACAAGGGGCGCTAGGAGGAAGACGCCCTTGTTCGCGCCGGAGGGCACGACGATTTCCTTGAACACGAACTTCAGGAGGTCGGCGAACGACTGCAGCAGGCCGTAGGGGCCCACGACGTTCGGTCCGCGCCGCAATTGCACCGCTGCCCAGACCTTGCGGTCGAACAGCAGAATGAACGCGATCATGACGAGCAGCAAAACGATGAACAGCAACATCATCGCGGTCATGCCGACGAGGTCGAGCCAGAACGCGTTCGGCCAGTAGAAGTCCAGCAGCGCTTCGTTCCAGGAATTGAACCACGCGATCATCGCCCTACTCCGCCGCTTGCGCGGTGCGCGGTTTGACGAACATCGTGCTGCATTCGGCCATCACGTGGCTGGCGCGCGCGATCGGGTTCGTGAGGTAGAAATCTTTGACGGAGGTATCGAACGGCGTTTTGGCGATCGTGCCGGCGGCGCCGATGTTCGTCCAAATCGCCGCGTCCGCGCCGGGGTTCGCCGGGGCGCGATCGAGCTCCGCGAAATGCGGCGCGTCCTTCAGCATCGCTTGGCGGAGGGCACCCATGTCATCGTAGGGCAAGCGCTTGCCCATAACATCGGACAGTGCGCGGAGGATCGTCCAATCTTCGCGAGCGTCACCCGGTGGGAACGTGGCGCGGCGCGCGAGTTGCACGCGGCCTTCGGTGTTCACGTAGGTGCCGTTCTGTTCGGTGTAGGCGGCGCCCGGCAGAATGACGTCGGCCCGATGTGCGCCCGCGTCGCCGTGAGTGCCTTGGTAGATGACGAATGCCTTGCCGAGTTTCTTCGTGTCGATTTCGTCCGCACCGAGCAAGTAGACGAAATCGATGTCGCCGCGCGAAGCAGCTTCAAGGATCGCGCTGGTGTCCTTGCCGCTCGTTTGCGGCAGGAAGCCGAGATCGAGCGCGCCGATGCGCCCTGCCGCCGTGTGCAGCATGTTGAACCCGTTCCAGCCGCCTTCGCCGCCGGGCCCGATCATGCCGGTGTTGCGGGCGATTTGAGCGGCGGCATCGAGGATCGCGGCGCCGTCGGGACGCGCGAGCGCGCCCTGCCCCACGATCAGCATCGGATGCTTCGCGTTCTTCAGCACTTCGAATGCGCGATGCTTGCCGCTCGCGATATCGGCGAGGTCGGCTGGATTGTTGTCGAGATCCTGCACCTGGTAAGTCAGATCGAAGCGCGGGCCGACGCGCATGATCTTCAGATCGTTGCGCAGCCAGGCTTTGCGGATGCGCGCGTTGACGATCGGCGCTTCCCAGCGCGGGTTCGTGCCGATGAGCAGGAGCGCGTCGGCGCTGTCGATGCCGGCGATCGTCGTGTTGAAGAGGTAGCTCTGGCGCGGGCCGTGGCCGATCTTCGCGCCGTCCTGGCGGCAGTCGAGGTTGGCGACGCCGATCGCCGTCATCAGATCCTTCAGCGCCTTGATCGGTTCGGCGCTGACGAGGTCACCCACGAGGGCTGCCATACGCTCCGGCCGGGTGACACGCACGCGATCGGCGATGGCGGCGAACGCTTCCTGCCAGGAGGCGGGCTGCAGCTTGCCGTTCTTGCGGACGTAGGGCGTGTCGAGGCGTTGGCGGCGCAGGCCGTCCCACACGAAGCGGGTCTTGTCGGAGATCCACTCCTCATTCACGTCTTCGTTGATGCGCGGCAGGAAGCGCATCACTTCGCTCCCCCGCGAGTCCACGCGGATGGCCGAGCCGACCGCGTCCATGACGTCCACGGATTCGGTTTTGGTGAGTTCCCACGGTCTGGCGTTGAATTTGTACGGCTTCGACGTCAGCGCGCCGACGGGACAGAGATCGATCACGTTGCCGGAGAGTTCCGACGACATCGCGTGTTCGAGGTAGGTCGTGATCTCCATGTCTTCGCCGCGGCCGGTGGCACCGATTTCGTCGACGCCAGCAACTTCTGCCGCGAAGCGAACGCAACGCGTGCAGTGGATGCATCGCGTCATGATCGTATTGACGAGCGGCCCCATGTTTTTGTCGGTGACGGCGCGTTTGTTTTCTTCAAAGCGGGCGAACTTTGCATGGCCATAGGCCATTGCCTGGTCCTGCAAATCGCACTCGCCGCCTTGGTCGCAAATCGGGCAGTCGAGCGGATGGTTGATAAGCAGGAACTCCATCACCCCTTCGCGCGCCTTTTTGATGGTCGCGGAATTGGTGACCAGTTCGTGCAGCGGTTGCCCTTCTTTGACCGGCGGCAGGTCCTTGATCTGCTGCGCGCATGAGGCGACCGGTTTGGGACCCGGCTTTCCGCCCATGCGCACCTCGATCAGGCACATGCGGCAATTACCCGCGATCGACAGGCGCTCGTGATAGCAGAAGCGTGGGATCTCGACGCCGGCCTGCCCGCACGCCTCGATCAGCGTGGTGCCGCTCTCGAACTCATACTCTTTGCCGTCG
>JANNEL010000317.1:0-5495 GCA_031378595.1 Alphaproteobacteria bacterium | reverse complement strand
CGCGCGGTCCAGCGCGACCGACCGGCCATTGAGCGCTTGCTTCTCTTCGTCCCCTCGTCCCGTTGCAAGGGAAATGCCCAGGGTCACATACGCGCATTGGGCGGTGACACATTGTTTCGCAAGCGGGGTCGTGCATAAAATCTCGGTCGAAGGCGGAGGGAAAAATGCGGCTCTTCATCATCGCAGCGTTGAGCGTCAGCTTGCCAATGGCGGCGCGGGCAGAATTGCAGATATGCAACAGCACGGACACACCGCTGAAGTTGGCTGTCATTGACACGTTTCAAGGAAGCAGCACTCTCAAGGGTTGGTGGAATATTCCAAACTACAAATGTCAAGATTTAGGACACGGAAGTCTCGTCGGCCACACGATCTACTATCACGCGAGAGTTGTTGAAGGGGGTGTCAACAAAGATGGATTTTGGTCCGGGGTTCCGTACTTTACGTTCTGCGTTCGGAAATCGAACGACTCGATGGATCGGCCCGGGTCGGAAAGGGATCTACGGCGATGTCCCTCAGATTGGCGCGCGGTGAGATTCTACCGGGTGGGAAACGCAAATCTCCAGACTCCCAGCGTGAAGTGGTACGTGACGCCCGGCTTGAACCGGCGTTGATCGCGCAGTCAGAGAGATTCGGGTCGGTGTTGCCCTGCATGTGGTACTCGAGCGCGCGGTCCGGACGTGGAAGCCGGCGGTCCCAGAGCGCCGTGCGCGGCAAGCTGTCCGCGGCAATCCTTCCAATTGACGTGGGCATAGTTTCCACTTATTGTTCGTCTTTCCCTGTTCCTCCGGATCAGCGGCTGCGACTTGACACTTGAATCGATGCTCAACGCCACGTTGCGGTTGACCGGAACGCGCGCGCAATCGCGTGCGTGCGCGACTGCTTCGCGTTCGTCCGGGGCGGCGTCCCGCGCGCGCTCATAGGAGACAATTGGCACAGGGGATCCCTGTCTCATTTGTCTCGCATCAAACGGCTGCGGCCCGCCGCAAATCGGGCGTGGTGCATCGCCAAATGAACTGTCTCATTGGCACAGGTGTGCCACGCCAAGTTCGGCCCGGCCTTACGGGCAGAACAACACGCTGCGTGCGGAGCGGTCGCGGCGGAAGATGCGGATGAGGTCGATCGCTTCGGGCGGCATGGCGTTCGAGACTTTGAGGCCGAGCTTCTTTGCTTCCACATAGGTCAGCGGGTAGCCATGGGTCAGGTCGCCGTCGTTCAGGCGGTGGGCGATCTTATGGGCCGTGCTCGAGGGATAGGTGCCCGCCATCAGTTCGAGCGCGTTGTTGTGATGTTCGCCCTGGTCACGCTTGCATTGCAGTGCGAGTTCGAGGACGTCGTCGCCGATCTTCTTCTTCGGTTTCGTTTCGAGAACCGAGAGGATCGCGCGCGTCGGGAAGCGCATGCCGATCGAGGGCACATAGATCTGCGCGTCGATCGGGCCGAGCGCGGCATGGTCCGACATCACGATCTCGTCGGCGGCCAGCGTCATGATCGTGCCCGCGGACATCGCGTAGAACGGAACGAACACGGTCTTCTTGCCCTTGTGAGCCTTGATCGCACGTGCGAGCTGCATGCCCTGGTAGGCGAGGCCGCCGGGGGTGTGCAGTATGATGTCGAGCGGCGCGTGCGGGTCGAGCGCGTAGAGGGCCGTCAGCGTGTCTTCGGTTGTCAGAAGGTCGACGTTGTCGCTTTCCATCTGGTCGTTGTGGATCACGCAGAGCACGCGGCTGCCGCGCCGTTGCTCAAGACGCGAGATGTAGGGGCGGGCGGCGATGTTGCAGCTTTCCCAACTGCTCGCGCCGGATTGCGTGTCGTCGTCGCTTTGCTGACGCGCGCGCGGCGCCATTTCGGGCGGCAATTCGCGCAGCGTCGCGTGTGGGCGCCATGGCGAGTACCGTTCGAACGGCATGTAGGCCGCGGCCTGCATCTCTGCCGGCGAGGGGCCGGTGCGTACGCCTTGATCGGCGACGGGGTTCGAGCGCGAGGCGCGAATGAGTTCGTAGACCTCTGCTGGGACGCTGGTCGAAATCGGCAGGCCGATCGAGCGCGCGAGCTTCGGCGTCATCGGGTCCCACGGCGAGCGCTTGCCGCCGACGAGTTGCATCGCCAGGCTGCAATGACCGGCGTGGCCCGCGTTGTGCTCCAGCTCGCACACGAACTCGCGCGCTTCGCGGCACCAGTTCTTCTCCATATGGAGACGCATGACGGTCAGGTCGGAAACGTTGCGCGCGCCCTTTTGGTTGACGACGTTCGTTAGAACTTGGTCGTCGGGTTCGATGAACGAGAGCGCGGCATTGGGGCCGAGCACAATGTTCTTCGCGGCGAGCGCGATTAGCGTCGACATATGCTGCGCGTAGTGCGGCACGAAGACGGTGGTCTCGCCCTTGTGCGCTTTGATCGCGCGCGCGATTTGTTGAACTGCGAGGAACATACCGCCGAACGAGTGCAGAATGACGTCGAGCTTCGCCGTCGGCGGGACGGTCTGCATCGCAGTCAAAAAATCTTCCATGTGGCGCGGGCCGATGTATTCGCGGACGTACCATTCCCACGGATACTCGCGCGGCAGTTGGTGGCCGTGAACGAGCGCAATGACGTGCGAGCTTCTCGCCGTCTGAATGCGGCCGATGATGTGTTCCCATTCGCCCGTGGGCGCGTTGCGGTTGCTCGCGGCGAAATACGCCGGGCCGCCGAACGCCGGCGCCTCGGGCGCCTCAGCTTCGGCGGACGACAGCCCGATCGCCTTCAGGAATCCCTTTAGCGGCATCTACCCAAACTCGTCCCCAACACGAGGACAGTTGTAACGCAAAACGGGCCGCAGCGCCCTCGTGAATTCGCCGCAACCCGTCGATGTTTACCGGCCGTTTTCGCGTCTCAGGGGAATCCGCCGGTCGATGTTGCTATTTCTGTTTGCGAGTTACTCCGCGGCTTGCTCGCCGACATGCCAGGCGATTGGCGTGCCGTCGCGGTTCAGGAATTGGCTGCGGCCGCTGTCCTCAGGCGGGTTCTCGCCGGTTCGCTGTTTGAACAGAACCAGCGCTTGTTCGAGGATGTGGCCGAGGTGCCAGAACTCAAGTTGGCCGCGTTCGGAGAAGAATTCGTTTTGGCGCGTGGCGCTTGGCGGGTGGATGGAAATCATCAAGCCGTAGTCGGCATCGAACGCGTGGCGGCTGCCGGCAAGATCGCGCACTTCTGAGGCGGCGGGTCCGCCGTCGGCCGAGTGGCTGCACTGCACGACGGCGCTGCCTTCTTTGCCGTTCGCGAAGATGTCGACGCCATAGTCGTGCGAGCGCTGGTTCAGTTTCACCATCCAACCCCAGGCGACAAACAATTTGCCGACTTCCTGCGCGAAGACGTCGTTCGGCTTCATGCCTTTGCCGGCTGCGATCTTGCGAATGTCTTGTTGCCAGAACGCGGCCGAGGTGCGGCGGCGCTGTTCGTTGATCCACTGACGCTCGGCCTCTTGGAACGCGTGGTAGCGTTCGCCGGCCGTTGCATAATGTTCGCGGGCAACTTTTGCTTTTTTGTAACCGCGCGATTGAAAGTGCGCGGCAACCGCCGCAAGGATCAGCGACGCACCCAGATAGGCGGCCCATTCCCATGTGGGAAGTCTTGCGGGATCGATAGCGGGGAGCTTCGTGAACTCGATCGGCGTCTGCACAAACGAGATGTCGCCGACGAGCACGTAGTATGCGATGCCGACGACGCTCAGCGGCACGATGAACGACGACAGATAGCGCGCGCCGAATTGCTTCAGCTCTTTCTTCGTCGCTTCCATCGCGTCAGCGAGTTTGTCGTCGTCGAGATCGTCCGCTGTCAGGCCGTGCGCTGCTGCTGTCGGTCGCGGCGCAGTCCATGGGTTTGGGCCCATAGCGTCGGCGCCCGACAGCATCAATCGTCCTTTGACGTCATTCTCTGACGGAAATGCCCCCTCGGCCACCGTCGATGCGCCCCCCAGCGCTCAAACCAGTCCAAGCTTCCCCAAAGGCATTGATGGCATTTCGCGCGAGGCGTGTGGAGTGCCTTTCCGACACGCTCCGTGCGGAATTTTTGGGCATTTGGGCTATCCGGGGGCCAGGAACCGCTCAAAAGAAGGAAGATTCACCACCAAGAACACCAAGGAGCACCAAGGTTCACCAAGGCTTTCGCCGCCTCCCGCGCGCGATAGCGCGCGATCTGAGCATCACAGGCGCTTCGCGCCGAAGGTGGCACAAGCGTCTTGGTGAAGCTTGGTGCACCTTGGTGTTCTTGGTGGTGAATCTTCTTGTTTCTAACCGCGGGCACTGCGTTGCATTGACTAGGCACCGGTGACCGCGCACATCACGGCGCATGGACGCCGCCACGCCGCTCTTTCAGACCGCGAAGCCGCCGCGCAAGGCAGCACCGTTTCTGCCGATGACGCGGGCGGAGATGGAGCGCTTGGGTTGGGACGCGTGCGACGTCGTGATCGTGACAGGCGATGCCTATGTCGATCACCCGAGTTTCGGGATGGCGATCATCGGGCGCTTGCTCGAAGCGCAGGGTCTTCGCGTCGGGATCATCTCGCAACCCGATTGGCAAAGTGCTGAGCCGTTCAAAGCGTTGGGCAAGCCGCGTCTCTTCTTTGGCGTGACCGGCGGCAATATGGATTCGATGGTGAACCGCTACACGTCGGATCGCCGTCTGCGCCACAACGACAATTACTCGCCGGGCGGCGAAGGCGGAAAGCGCCCGGATCGCTGTTCCGTCGTCTATGCGCAACGCTGCCGTGAGGCGTTCAAGGACGTACCGATCGTACTCGGCGGCATCGAAGCATCGCTGAGGCGTATCGCGCACTACGACTACTGGTCGGACAAGGTGCGCCGATCGATCTTGGCCGACGCAAAGGCCGACATCCTTCTCTACGGAAATGCGGAGCGCGCGATCGTTGAGGTCGCACGCAGAATGAGCGCCGGAGCGAAGCCGTCTGAGCTCGACGACGTGCGTGGCGTCGCGCTGTTTAAATCCCGCGTGCCCGACGATTGGGTGGAAGCGCATGCCGACGATATCGAAAGCGCCGACGAAGGTGCACGGCTAGGTTCGCCAAACACCGTGGTTCGCCTGCCGTCTTGCGAGCAAGTGATCGAAGATAAAGAGTCCTACGCACGCGCCTCGCGCGTCCTGCACCGCGAAAGCAATCCCGGCAATGCGCGCGCTCTGGTACAGCGGCATGCCGACCGCGAGCTGTGGCTGACACCGCCGCCGATCCCGCTCACCACGGCGGAGATGGATGGCGTTTACGATCTGCACTACGCGCGCGGGCCCCCTCCGTCCTACGGCGAAGCGAAGATCCCGGCGTGGGAGATGATCCGCTTCTCCGTCACGATCATGCGCGGCTGCTTCGGCGGTTGCACGTTCTGTTCGATCACCGAGCATGAAGGCCGGATCATCCAAAGCCGCTCCGAAGACTCGGTGCTAAAGGAAATCGGCAACATCCGCGACAAGACGAAAGGTTTCACCGGCGTCATCTCCGACATCGGCGG
>JANNEL010000314.1:0-3164 GCA_031378595.1 Alphaproteobacteria bacterium | reverse complement strand
AGATTTTCCTTGACTTTTAATCCAAAGTTCCCTATTTGTACTCTATGCTCAACGTCTGTCACCGCCCGTCGTCATACCGCGTCACCCCATCAAGCCGCGTTCGCGTTCGCGTTCGCGTTCGCGCTGGCGCTGGCGCTGGCGCTGGCGCTGGCGCTTTCCAGGCGCGATAGGGCGGTTATGATTTTGGATCGCGTGGCGTCGCCCGGCACCAGACGGATGCCAAACGCATTGCAAACGTATTCCAAACACCAAAACCCGCAGAAATCCGCCGTGCAAACGCATCTAACGGATTCGATTTTCGCGTTTTCATGAACCGGCGCCCAAAACCGCAGTCGTGCCAACGCCTTACGCTGGCTAGGGTGAGCGCATGAGCTCGATGGATTCGCCCCCACTGATCGCGCGCGAAGAACCCTCCGCCAACGTGCCCGAATACACGGTCAGCGAAATCTCGGGCGCGGTGAAGAAAACGGTCGAGCGCGATTTCGCGTTCGTGCGCGTGCGCGGCGAACTCTCCGGCGTGAAGCGCCACACCTCCGGCCACGTCTATCTGGACCTGAAGGACGAACGCGCGGTCTTGGGCGGCGTGATCTGGAAAATGAACGTGCGCGCGCTGCGCGTCGAGCCGCAAAACGGGCTCGAGGTCGTGGCGACCGGAAGGCTCACCACCTATCCCGGCCAGTCGAAATATCAAATCGTGATCGAGCAGCTGCAGCTCGCGGGCGTCGGCGCCTTGATGCAGCTAATCGAGGAGCGTCGCAAGAAACTGGCCAGCGAAGGCCTGTTCGCGGAGGAACGCAAACGCGCGCTGCCCTATCTGCCGGAGGTCATCGGCGTCATCACCTCGCCGACGGGCGCCGTCATCCGCGACATCCTGCATCGCTTGGGCGATCGCTTCCCGCGCCGCGTCATCGTCTGGCCGGTCGCTGTGCAGGGCGAACGCGCAGCGGCGGAGGTGACGGCCGCGATCCAAGGCTTCAACGCGCTGAAGCCCGACGGCCGCGTGCCGCGCCCCGACGTGCTCATCGTCGCGCGCGGCGGCGGCTCGATCGAAGACCTGATGGCCTTCAACGATGAGGCCGTCGTGCGCGCCGCGGCGGCGAGCGAGATCCCGCTGATCTCAGCCGTCGGCCACGAAACCGACACAACCTTGATCGACTTCGCCGCCGATCGCAGAGCCCCGACGCCGACGGCCGCCGCCGAAATGGCGGTGCCCGTGCGCAGCGAACTCGTGCAGACCATCAAGGATCGCGCGCATCGCCTGGAGACGGGCCGCCACCGCCTTTTCACGCAGGCGCGCCAGCGGCTAACGGACATCGCCCGCGCGCTGCCCCGCCGCGAGCGCCTGCTGGAAATCCCGCGCCAGCGCTTCGATCACGCGTCCGCGAATCTCGGTAGCGCGTTGACGCTGCTCGTCCACCGCCAGCGCGCGCGCTTTGATCGCGCGGCGGCGGCCTTGACCCCGCAACCGATGCTGGCCGGCGCACGGCGCCAGCGCGAACGCGTGAGCGACCTCAGCCACCGCATGCAACTCTCCCTGCAGCGCCGCGTCGGCGACCTCAAAACCCGGCTGACGACGAGCGCGAAGCTGCTCGACATGTTGAGCTACCGCGCCACACTGGACCGCGGCTTCGCGCTGGTCGCCAAAGCGGGCAGGGGCCTCGTCGAACGCGGCGCAGAGATCAAGCCGGGCGACAAACTCGAAATCACCTTCGCCGACGGAACCGCGCCAGCGACCGCGACGGGCAGCATGGTCAACGGGGCCGCACCGCCCGCGACCCGCAAAAAGGCGAAAACCGCGGGCCAAGGAGACCTCTTCTAGATGCACGCCCCGCGCGCTACCTTATGCGTCGAAACGAAAGGCATACGCGCATGAACATGATGGAACGCGGCGTCGGCAAACTGGCCGTCCTTCGCTACCTCGACGGCGAGTACCAAATCCTGACGCAAGGCACCTACGTCGTTTGCGCGGTGAGCGCGGCACACATCCCGCTCGAAGATCTGCGCTATTGGAACGTCGATCTGCAAGAAGCCTACGCGAGCGCAGACATCGCAAACAAACGCTACCGCGAGACGCGCAAAAAGTGAGGAGAAGGGTGCTCGATCGCCGCAACGTTCTGAGAGCAGGCATCGGCCTCGCGACGCTGGCCGCCGTGGGCAGCAGCGCGCGCGCGGAAGAGGCGCTCCGCGGTGCGTTCGTGCAAGGCACGCTGATCCGCGGGCGTACCGAACCGGGCGCGAGCGTCCGCGTCGACGGCCAGAAACTAGGCCTAAGCGCAAACGGCGACTTCGCCTTCGGCGTCGCTTACGATCGCAAAGACCCGGCCGACCTCAGCATCAAGTTGGCGGGCGGCGCCGTCGAAACGAAAACGATCCCGATCGCGCCACGCGAATACAAGATCCAACGTATCAACGGTTTGCCCGAAAAATACGTCGAACCGCCGGCTTCGGTGCTGAAGCGCATCGAACGCGACAACCAACTCATCGGCGCCGCCCGTGCGCGCGACACGGACGAAGCCTGGTTCGCCGACGACTTCGCCTGGCCCGTGAAGGGCCCGGTGACCGGCGTCTACGGCAGCCGCCGCATCTTGAACGGCGCCGAGAAGCGCCCGCACTACGGCGTCGACATCGCCGCCGGCACCGGTACGCCGATCCACGCGCCCGTGGGTTCGATCGTCGCGATGGCCGAACCCGACCTCTATTTCACTGGCGGCACAATCATCTTGGACCACGGCCACGGCGTCTCGACGAGCTACCTGCACATGTCGCGCCTCGACGTGAAGGTCGGCGACCGTGTTGAGAAGGGCGCCGTCATCGGCGCCGTCGGCAAGACCGGCCGCGCCACTGGCCCGCATCTCTGCTGGCGCCTGAACTGGTTCGCCGAACGCCTCGACGCCGCCCTCGTCGCGCCGAAAGCCTAGGAGCCTTTCGGCCAGCGGCTGTGCAGCCAAAGCCAATTCGCCGGATTCTCGGTGATCCGCGCTTCGAGAAACTGATTGAGCTGAAGCGCCAATTCGTACGTGTCCCGGGCCTTGTCGCCGGTGTCCGGCATCCGGAGCTCGGGATAGACGGTGACGCGAAACCGCTGCCCCGGCAGCCGCTCGCACCACGCGGGCACCACCGGCGCCTTATGCCGGATCGAAAGCGCCGGCGCCGCGGGCGAGGTC
>JANNEL010000307.1:0-7863 GCA_031378595.1 Alphaproteobacteria bacterium | reverse complement strand
TTCCCGGCTGAATCTATGCAGACCGCGTTTGGTCTGTTCTTTGCGACGTCGAACTCATGCACTACGCAGCGCACGAAGGTCCCTTTGACAAGGTCGGAAAGGAATTTTTTTGCCTCCGGCCCTCGCGGCCGCGTGTTCTCGAAAGCATCAATTCCAAATAACCTGATCTTCATGTGGTTGATGACGATTCCATCGCCGTCGTAAGCTTTCTCGACTACTCCTTGGATGATTTCGCCAGCTTGGGGATTGCGTGCCTCAGCCGACACAATCGTTCCATGCGCCAAGAATAAGATTGCTGCAAATAATGCCAACGATCGCATGTGTTCTCTCCGGCGAGTGCACTCAACGCTGCAAACAAATGCTATCAGAACCGTCCGCCGGTGCGGAAGCCGCCGCGGCCGCCGCCGATTTTGACGCCGCCGATTTTGGGGAAGCCGCCTGAGGGTAGGCGGAAGCCGCCGTCCCAGGGGCTTTTGCGGCGGCGATCGTCGTCATCGTCGTCGCTCCAGTCGCGGCGGCGGCTGTAGCCTCGGTTGAAGACGTCCCACAGCACGGCACCTTGGATCGCGCCGCGGACGATGCCGCCGATCAGGTCGCCAAGCGCGTCGTTGCGCTCGTGATGGACATGGCCCCAGGGCCCGTCGTAGTTGTTCGCGCGGACCTTGACGCGCACGCCATCGAGTTCGCTCCGGCGGCGGGCGATTTCGCGGGTCTCGTCGCGGATCTTCGCGACCTCGGAGTCGGCTTTCGCGATCGCGTTTTGGGCGAGCTCGATTTGCTGTACCAGGCGGTCGTCGTCGGTCGAGCGGGTCGTGCGCGCTTCGCGGTACATCGTTTGCAGGTCTTCGCTCGCGATGGCCTGGGACAGCACCGCGAGCGCGTCGTCGTGGGCGCGGCGGTCGCCTTCGTCGAGAAGTTTCGTGCGTTCTTGGTCGAGCGTCGCCAGTGCCGCTTGCGCTTTGGCGAGCGCGTCGGTTGCGGCTTTCAGGTCCGCTTGGGCAGTCGCGAGTTTCGTTTCGAGGGGCAAGATGCCTGCGCTCACCAGGCCTGCGCGCTCGATCTCTTCCAATTTGTGGTCTTCATCGGTGACGCGCTTGACGAGTTCGGTGGCGTGTTCGCGCAGGCGCAGCGGAATCTCATTGAGCAGCGCGTAGTTCGGCCGCGCCGTGTCGTAGCCGACGAGGCGCGCGACCCAACGGTCGACCGTGCGGGCGAAGTTGCCGGCCTTGTAGTCCGCGGTCGCGAACTTGCGCTTCCACAGGTACATAAACAGCGGGTCGGCTTCGTAGGGTTTGCGCTTTGCACCGAGGTCGGCTTCCGATTGCTTCGCCTTTTCCTCGGCGGCTCGGGCAATATTCGTCGTGTCCGTCACGCACGTTTTTTGCGCGGTCCATGCGGTGTCGGACGCCATCGTCTGCTCGACGTCGTGTTGCAGCGCCTTGATCGGCACGCCTGCGGCTTCGACCGCTGCGGTCTTGGTGCGGTGGTCGGCTTCGGCGGCGACGACGCCGCTTTGCGCGCCGCCGTGCCTGATCAACAGCTGATCGAGTTTGGCCTTGTGCGTGCGCAGAAGATCGAGTGCACGGCGTTCAGCGGCGTCGAGGTCGCCTACGATTTCGTTGCGCACCAGCGCGTCCAGGCGGATAAGCGCCAAGCCCCGAAAACTGTCGGCGAGCTGCTTGCGTTGGCGTTCGGCTTCGCCCGCGGCCGAGGCGAGCACGGCGGCCAAGCGGTTCTCGTTCGTGCGAACGCCCGCGATGGCGTTCTCGACTTCGGAGAGGGCGTCGCGGCTCGATACCAACATTATTCGTCGTCCCACGAGGTCACGTCGCCCGGAAGCACCGACATTGTGTAACGGGGGTCGAGTTCGCCGCGCTGCTTCGCGCCTAAGATGCGGTTCTCGATGATGCCGTTGTCGCGCTTGTCGTTCGCGACGGCATCGAACGTCGCTTGCGGGACGCGCTGCCCCCAGGCGTTGACGTTGTAGATGCGGCCGTCTTCCTCGTTTGTGACGGGCATGGTGAGCGTGCGGCCGTCGGGGCCGATGGGTTCGACGACGATGTAGTAGTTACGCGCGCTCTCGTTGACATTCGGGATGCGGAAGAAACCGGTCGTGCCGTCCGCGACGATGCGTAGCTGGTAGGTCTGCACAAGGTTCGCGCGCAGCGTGTCCAAGCTCGCGATTGCCGTGCGCGCGCCGGCGGGATCGTTCGCGGCGAGTGCCGCTTGACCGTCGCGGAGCAGGCCGTCCGCCTGCGTGCGGGCCGCTTCGACGCGTGCTTCGGCGACGACGGCGTCGTGAGCCGCCGCGAGCGCCTTCGGAAGTGTTTCGGTGAGTTCGATGCGCGCGCGTTCGGCCGGGACGACCACGCCATAGTGGTATCCACCCCACAGTGCTGTCAGGCCGATCAGGAGTACGCCGGTCAAGCCCATGACAGTGCCACGGCGGACCCACATGAGGGCGAGCGACCGGCTGAATCCCGGCGTCGGCGGCGTGTAGGTGAAGCGGCTTTCCTTCAGCGCCTTGATGCCTTCGTCGAGCGCGCCGTCGGTGACCTCGATGCCTTGGCTTTTGTAGATTTCGCGCAGGCGTTTTCTGAGGTCGTCGTCGCGGTTGGCTTGGCCGAGTTCGCGCTCGACCAGAAGTTCGCGATGGCGGATCGTGTCGACCACGTCCATCGCGACCATCAGTTCGTCGAGGGTCTGCGGCTTCGAAGCGACCGCGGCGGCGCCTGACATCAGAGGTTGAAGGCTTTCCCTTGCGCGACAAGGGCAGCGAGCCTGCGCTTGCCGTCTTCGACGGCGTCGCGGATCTCGGCGGAGTTTTGCGTCGCGAGTTTGCGCATTTCGTCGATGATGATGTGCGACTTCTCCTGGAAGTTCACGACGCTATCGACGAGCTTTTTCACGGCGTCGGCGCGGATCGTGGGGCCGTAACCGGCACGGACCGCCGCTTCTTGCACCTTGTCGCCGATTTCGGAGAGGACCTCGATCGACTTCGAGACGCCTTCCTTCATCGCGTTCACAGTTTCGGTGGACTCGTGCAGGCCGAACATGCCGGTGAACGAGGCTTTGAGCGCGGTCAGGACGGTATCGTTTGTCGAGAAAAAGCTGACGGCTTGCGCGTAGATGCGTTCCTTCGCGCTCGTCGTTTGCATCAGGCGCGCCATGATGACTTCGGACGTGTTGTAACCGATGGTCAGGTTGTCGCTCAGGTCCTTCGCGATCTGATAGCGCTTGTCTTCGTCTTGCGTTTGACGAAGCACCTCGTCGCGGATGAGCTCAAGCTTCGCGCGTTCGGCGGGCTCGGTGCCCGCGAACGTCGCGACGGCGTTTGCGGCCTCGTTCAGCTTTTTCTTTGCTTCGTCGAGTTTCCACTCGGCCTTTTTCAAGACCTCAAGCGCCATGACTTCGGATTGCTTCAAGGCACCGCGGAAATCGCGGTAGGCTTCCAGGATCGCGGCTTCGCGCTCGATCTGGTTTTTCGTTTCCTTTGTGACGTTGATGTAGATCTGGCGGATCTTGTCGAAGCGGTCGGCGACATCGCCGCGCGTGAGCTTCATCCACGAATTCGTCGCGCGCTCCCACACGCTGACCTTGCCGTCCGAGATCTGGTCGACCATCGCTTTTGCGTCGTCGCGGATCGAGTTGAAGCCTTCGGTGATTTGTCGGTAGCGGTCGCCCACTTGCATCGCGGCCACATGTTCGCGGACGACTTCGTTGAAGTTCGACGCCTGATTCAGCGTGCGCGCGATGATCGTGATGCGGTCTTGGTCGAGGTCCGAGATCTGCTGCAGAAGGGCGTTGATCGGAGCTTCTTCGCCCTTGTTCGCAGGCACGATGCCCATGTCGCGCAAGGTCGAAAGGGCGCGGTCGAGATACTGCATAGGCGAGCGGACAACGACGTCGGACATCAAAGGTTCCTCCCAGCGGAAACGCGCGGAAACATGTGGCCCCTTCATGGCGGTTGTGCAAGGTTTGTGCGTTAAATTATTGGCCGGAGGAAGCAATGATAAGGGCCGGAATCGGCGGTTGGAATTTTCCGGAGTGGCGGGGGACCTTCTATCCGAAGGGGCACGTCCAAGCGAAGGAGCTCGACTACGCGTCCCGCGTGCTGACCTCGATCGAGATCAACGGCACGTTCTACCGCACGCCGTCGGCCGAGACGTTCGCGAAGTGGGCGGGCGAGGTTCCGGACGGGTTCGTGTTCTCCGTGAAAGGGCCGATGTCGGTCGTCGGCAAGGGCGTGTTGGCGGAGACGGGGCCCGCGCTCGAGAAGTTTTTTGCGAGCGGCGTTTTGGGGATGGGCGACAGGCTCGGCGCCTTCTTCTGGCAGTTTATGCCGGCGAAGAAGTTCGACCCTAAGGACGTTGAGGCGTTCTTCAAGATGCTGCCGAAGGAAGTGAAGGGGCGGAAGCTGCGCCACGCCATTGAGGCGCGGCATGCGACGTTTGCGGTGCCTGCGTTCGTGGAGTTGGCGCGGTCCTATGGCGTTGCCGTCGTGCTGGTCGACAGCGAGAAGCATCCTCTGATCGCCGACCCGACATCCGACTTCATGTATCTGCGCTTGCAACGGACGCAGGAGAAGGTCGCCACGGGCTATAAGCCCGCGGAGATCAAGACCTGGGCGGCGCGAGCGAAGGCGTGGGAGGCGGGTGGTGTGCCAGACGACTTGCCACTGTTGGGAAAGAAACCTGCGAAAGCGAAGCGCGATGTGTTCGTCTATTTCATCAGTGGAGCCAAAGTGCGCGCGCCCGCCGCGGCACAGGCGCTGATAAAGGCAATTAGCTGATTGGCTACTTCTGCTTAGCCAATTGGAAGCACTTATTACGCTGTTTTAACGGATCGACCTGCCGTTTGCGGTTGGTGAGACGGCATGTCGTGCGCAAGCTGCCATCGGAACGCTACAACTCCGACCCCATTTTACGTGGAAGTAATGCTGAACGTGTAGGTATTCGCTCACGCCATCCTTGAGAATGGCCGGTGGGAGAAGAAGACGATGAAAACGAAGCTCATGGGATTTGTCTGCGCGGCCGCACTCGTGGCGATGCCGGCCGTCGCTATTGCCGCGACGGCGACGACAACTTTTCAGGTCACGGCGACCGTGATCTCGGTTTGCACTGTTAGCGCGACCGATCTCGCGTTCGGCAACTATGACGCCAGCGCCGGTGTGCCGAACGACAATACCAGCACTGTCAGCGTCACGTGTTCGAACGGATCGCCTTATACGGTTGCGCTCGATGCGGGCACCGGAACGGGCGCCACGGTGGCCGTTCGCCGCATGAGCAACGGTGGCAATACCCTCAACTACAGCATGTATACGACCGCTGGCCGCACGACGGTTTGGGGCGACGGTACGGGCGGGACCTCGACGCAGCCAGGTACCGGCAACGGCGCCGGGCAGAACTTCACGGTCTACGGCCGCATTCCGACCGGTCAGTTCGTGACCGCCGGCAACTATGCCGACACCGTTACGGCGACCGTCACCTACTAAAGCTTGTCTCTTCTATCGAACGGCACCCCAGCGGGTTAACCGCTGGGTAACCGTACTCGCGTACCGTTAATCCGTCGCCACCTTCTGCTCACGGTCGACGGAAAACGAAAACTCATGCGCGGGTTCGCTCAATACAAGTCTAAGCTTTTGGGCGGCCTTGTTTCCGCGGCCGTTGCGCTTGCGACTCCGGCCGTCGGCATCGCAGCTACGGCGACAACGACGTTTCAAGTCACGGCAACCGTCCTTTCGGTTTGCACCGTGAGCGCTACCAATCTCGCTTTCGGCAACTACGACGCCAGCTCAGGTACGCCGAACGACGCGAGCAGCACCGTCACGACGACATGCTCGAACACGACGGCTTATACCGTCGCGCTCAACGCGGGTACGGGCTCCGGCGCGACCGTTGCCCTTCGTAAGATGACGAACGGTGCAAATACTCTCAATTACAGCATGTACACGACGGCAGGCCGCACGACGGTTTGGGGCGACGGTACGCTCAGCACCGTCACGCAAGCTGGCACCGGCAACGGCAGCGGTCAGGCGCTGACCGTGTTCGGGCGCGTCCCAACGGGACAATACGTGACGGCCGGCAGCTACACGGACACGGTCACAGCGACTGTTACTTACTAATTCACGAGGGGAAGCCATGGATCTATCGGTTCGGGTGGGTGCACTGCGCCTTTGCGCCGCGCTCATCGCCACGCTCTGCGTTGCGCCGGCCTCTGCTGCCAGCCTTGAAGTCGCCCCCACGAAGCTCGTCGTCGACGGCAAGTCGGGAGCGGCGACGCTCAATCTCGCGAATCGCGGGACCGTTCCGATCATCGTTCAACTTGAAGGCTTCATCTGGGAGCAAAAGGACGGCAAGGACGTTCTGACGCCAACCGACTCGGTGCTGGTCAGCCCGCCGATGGCGCGTATCCCGCCTGGCGGGAAGCAGACAGTGCGCATCATGGCGCGCGGCGACGGCACGCCCGGCGTGGAACGGACATTCCGTCTGTTTGCGAGCGAATTGCCGGATCCGTCGACCACGGAGGCGCGCACGATCCGCGTGCTCTTGCAGTTCAACGTACCGCTCTTCGTCAACACACCGTCGGTTGCCGCTCCGCAAGTCGCTTGGGCGGCGCAGACGGGTGCGAAGGGTTTGGTGCTGAACGCGCGCAACTTGGGACGGGCGCATACAAAGTTCACGAAGATCGAAGTTGTCACGCAATCGGGGCGGAGGGTGCCGGCAATGACGGAGGGCGTTCCTTACCTGCTCGCGGGTGCGACGCGGCCGTTTGCGGTCGCCGGTGCCTTCGTCCAAGGCGAGAAGGTGACCGTCGAGGCTCACACCGACGACAGCGACGTTGTGATCCGCGAAACGATCGACGTGCATCGGTAACGTGATGCGCGCATTCGCGTCCATATTCGCGATCGCGCTCTGCCTTGCGTCGCTGAGCCCCGCATTTGCCGAAGCGGCCGCCGCTGAGCCCCGCAATCTCGTGCTTGAAGTTTGGCTCAACGGTGCGTCGCGCGGGCTTGTCGTGAACGTGGCCGAACGTGCCGGCGACCTGTATGTCGAGCGGTCGGACCTCAGCGCGATCGGGCTTAAAGATGTCGAAGACGGCGAATGTGAGGGCGAGCTGGTGCCGCTCAACCGCATCAACGGCGTGCGCGCGAGCGTCGAAGAGGTCAAGCAACTGCTTCTGGTTACCGCGGCGCCGACACGTCTCGCCGTCACGACGCTTGGCTTGAGAGGCGGCGGCCGGCAGGTCGCGGCGGAAACGCCGGTCACCGCTTTTGCTGCGGAGTACGATGTCGTTTTGACCGAAAGCGATGCCACCTCGTCGCTGCGAAAAACTTCGATCGACGGCGCGCTGGCGCTCTCCGCGTTTACGCCGATCGGGACTTTCACGACGAACGGGTTTGCGGTCGCGGATGAGAACGGGCGAAAAGCGCTTCGGCTCGACAGCTCATGGACGCTCGATGATCCGCCCGAACTCAGGCGGCTCACGGTCGGCGATGCGGTTTCGGGCGGGGTCGGTTGGTCCCGCTCCGTGCGTTTTGGCGGGGTGCAGATCGCGCGCGACTTTTCGCTTCAGCCGGATCTGGTCACGATCCCGATGCCGGATTTCTTCGGTGAGACGGCAGTTCCGGGGTCGGTCGATGTGTTCGTCGGCGCATCGAAGGTGTTGTCCGAAGACGTTCCAGCGGGGCCGTTCGACGTGCGCGACTTGCCGATCGTGACGGGGGCAGGCCAAGCCACCGTCGTCGTGCGCGATCTGCTCGGTCGAGAAACCCGGCGAACGATCAACTACTTCACCGACAGCGAGATGTTGGCGGAGGGCCTCACTTCCTACAGCGTCGAAGCAGGCTTTTTGCGAAAATCC
>JANNEL010000295.1:0-2757 GCA_031378595.1 Alphaproteobacteria bacterium | reverse complement strand
GCAACGGCCGCGCGCACGACGTCAGACTCGAACCACTCTTCTGTTAGCTCAAGCGCGGACATCGGCAGTGTGCGGATGACGCCAAACATGTTGTGCGGCCCTAGGCGGCGCAGATGCAACGCCAGTTTGGCGAGCGGCATGCCCTCTGCCCACGAGACATGTGGCAGGCGCGGCATGGGTGTGCGGTAGGCTGCATCGAGGAAGCCTGTCGCTTCGCTCAAGAAGGCGACGAAGGCGGGCCAACGCTCGGCATCGCGTTTCGAGAAGGCGGCGATGGACGAGAGCGTCCGCTCATCCGAGTCCGCGGTCAGGCGCAGCTCGCGACCGTCCGGCAATTTGGAAATCAGCGGCTCGCTTGCCGAGGTGGGGAAGTCGTGCCGTGCCAAATCCAGGTCGTCCACGATGTCGGGGCGCAGCTGACCGCCGGCGTGGAGCACGTCGACTTCGAAGCCGTCGCCAAAGGACTCCGTCGCCGCTTGGCCGCCTGCGATAGCACGCCGCTCCAGCACCAGAACGCGCTTGCCGGCCTTTGCCAGATAGTTGGCTGCGACGAGGCTGTTCAGGCCCGCGCCGATAATGATGGCGTCGTGGTCCGCCATCAGCGCCAGTCCTTCAGCACTTCATGCGCCGCCATCTTGCCCGCGGCGCCCATAACGCCGCCGCCGGGATGCGCACCCGATGCGCCGAAGTAGTATCCGGGCAGCGGTGTGCGGAAGTCGGCCCATTGCGGCGCTGGGCGCATGAAGAAGAGTTGATGCAACAGCAGTTCGCCGTGGAAAATGTTGCCGCCGGTGATGCCGGCGATGCGTTCGATGTCCTTTGGCGTGATCACTTGTTTGCCGACGATGGCGCGGCGGATGTTCGGCGCGTACCGCTCGATCGTTGATATGACCGTCTCGCCGAACGCGTCGCGCTTTGCGTCGTCCCAGCCGCCTTCGATGTCGTAGGGCGCGTACTGCACGAAGCACGACATCACGTGGTGCCCAGGTGGCGCCATATCGCGGTCGATCATCGAAGGGATGATCATGTCGATGTAGGGCTGCTTCGAAAACTGGCCGTACTTTGCTTCGTCGTAGGCGCGTTCGATGTAATCGATCGACGGACTGATCGAAATTGCACCGCGATGCAACGGACTTTCGCCAGGCAGACACGTGAACTGCGGTAGCTCGCTGAGCGCGATGTTGACCTTGCCCGATGAGCCGCGCACGCGGAAATTCTTGATCTGCTGCGTGAACTCGTCGGGGAAGTGCTTTGCCTCGACGAATTGCAAGAAGCTGCGCTTTGGGTCGGCCGCTGACATGACGACCTTGGCGCTGAACTCGTCGCCGTTCTCCAACGCCACGCCAGCGGCGCGGCCGCCTTTGACGATGACTTGCCGAACGGCGGCGCAGGTGCGGATTTCGGCGCCTAACGCGCGCGCCGATGCGGCGATTGCGGCGGTGACGCCGCCCGTGCCGTTCTTTGCGAAGCCCCAAGCGCGGAAGGCGCCATCGATTTCGCCCATGTAATGATGCAGCAGCACATACGCCGTGCCCGGCGAATGGGGGCCTAGGAATGTGCCGATGATGCCGCTCGCCGATTTCGTTCCCTTCAATGGATCGAACTCAAACCACTCGTTCAGCAGATCGGCCGACGATTGGGTGACGAGTTTGGCGATGCGATAGAGTTCCTTTTCGCTCAGGCTCCTGGCGTAGCTGCCGAGTTTCATGAGCCCCTTCAGGTCCCGCCAGGACATCGACGAGGGATCGGGCGGCACAAGCGAAAGCACCGGCTTGATCGCCTTGGCGGCGCGCGCCATGACGCGCCCGTATTCGTCGGCGGCCTCAGCGTCGCGCGGGGAATGGCGGTAGATTTCGCGGCGTGTCTGGTCGTGGTCGCTCCAGCCGGCCAGATAGTCGCCGTTGTCCATCGGCGTGACGGTGCTGGGAAGCGGCAGGATCTTCAGACCATGCCGCGGCAGTTCGAGATCGCGAATGATCTCAGGCCGCAGCAGACTGACGACGTAAGAAAATTCGGTGAAGCGATAGCCGGGGAAGATTTCTTCCGTCACCGCAGCGCCGCCGACGATGTCGCGGCGCTCCAGGATCACCACCTTTTTTCCGGCGCGTGCGAGATAGGCACCGGCGATCAGGCCGTTGTGGCCTGCGCCGATGATGATGGCGTCGTATTGGTTCGCGGCCACGGGCTACTTCTTCTTCCACGCGGGTTCGTAGAACGGCGTCTTCACGACTTTCGCAGGTGCTTGGCGACGGTGATGCTCAACGGTGACTTCGACGGTAACCGAGGTCCCTGGTTCGTAGTGCGGCCGTTGCAAGTGCGCGAGGGCAATATACTTTTTCAACACCGGCGACCATGTGCTGGTGGACGCGTAACCGATCTGCTTTCCGTTGCACATAACCGGGAGGCTTGAGCGCACGGCCATTGCCGGCACTTGCGGCGGAAGGCCGACACCGCCGAACAGGCGCTCGAGGCCTGGCCATTCGATATCGAGGCCGACCAACTTCCAAGCAGAGCCTTCGCGCTTTTCACGTTCAAGCGCGCGGCGACCGACGAAGTAGCCCTTCTTGTCGAGATTGACCGCCCAATCCAAACCCATTTCCAGCGGCGAGGATTTCTGCCCCTCGATCCACGCGTGCGTTGCGGCCGTGTAGTCGACATCGAGCATGAAGAGGCCGGCTTCAACGCGCGCCATGTCCATCGCCAGGATACCGCACGGTTGGATGCCGTAGTCATTGCCCGCTGACATCAGCGCGTCCC
>JANNEL010000282.1:0-2869 GCA_031378595.1 Alphaproteobacteria bacterium | reverse complement strand
CGCCGCAACCCGCGCGCACTTCCACTTCGCCGCCGCCTCGGCCCACGAAGGCACAGTCGTTGTCTCCGCGGATTTGGGAACGCCCGGCAAAGCGCCGGTGCACGATCAAGCGAATTGCCCGCTCTTCCACGCAGCCGGCGTCTGCGGCGCAGCGCTCGCAGGAACTGCCGCCACACCGATCATTCCGAACACCAGCGCAACGCGCGCCGTGTTCACGCCAGCCGTTCCACGCGCGGAACGCATAGCGGCCAATTGGCGAAGCCGCGCACCACCAAGCCTCTAACGATCGACGTTGCCGTCTAGCGATAGGCACGCGCGAGAAGCGCGGGCCGCATCGCATCCATACGATCCATTGGAGTCTTTCTCATGACCACAAAGGCAATTGCGCTGGGCGCGTTGGCGTTGGGCTTGTGCGCGGCGATGCCCGCTCACGCCGCAGACGAAGACCTCGCCCAAATCCGCCGCGAGATGAAGTCGCTGCGCACCGACTACGAAGTGAAAATCCGCGAACTGGAACAGCGCCTGAAAAAGGCAGAGTCGCGCGCCGACAAAGCAGAAGCTGCGGCCGCAAACGTGCCGGCGCCGGTCGCCGCCGCACCCGAACCGCTACCACCGCCGCCCGCCCCACAGGCGGTCGCTGCGCAAAACGCGTTCAACCCGTCGATTTCCGTCATCTTGAACGGCTCGTTCAACCACGCCGAAAACGACCCGGGCCTCGCGCGCATTCCGGGCTTCGTTCTCGACGAGGAAGCGGGCCTGCCGGACCGCGGCTTCTCGCTCGATGAGTCCGAGGTCACGCTGACCGCGAACGTCGACCACGTCTTCTTTGCAAACTTGACGCTCGCCTTCGAAAACGACGACCACGTCGCGGTCGAAGAAGCGTTCGTGCAAACGACAAGCCTCCCCTGGGGCCTGACCGCAAAGGCCGGCCGCTTCTTCTCCGGCATCGGCTACCTGAACGAGCGCCACGCCCACAGCTGGGACTTCGTCGATCAGCCGCTGCCGTACCGCGCGTTCTTGGGCGGCCAATACGGCGACGACGGCGTCGAGGTGCGCTGGATCGCGCCGACCGACTTCTATCTGGAATTCGGCGCCGAATGGTATCGCGGCGACGCGTTCCCGGCCGGCAACGCCGACGACAACGGCACCGGCACTCTGGCCGCATTTGCGCGGACGGGCGGCGACTTCGACGAGGAAAGCAGCTGGCTTGCGGGCCTGTCGTACCTCAAAGCGAAGGCCGACCAGCGCGACATCGACGGCGACATCTTCTCGGGCGACAGCCACGTCGCGATCGCCGACTTCGTCTACAAATGGGCGCCGGACGGCAATCCCAAGGTCAACAACCTGATCGTCAACGCGGAGTACTTCTTCAACCGCGAAGACGGCACATTCAACGGCGTACCCATCGATCTCGACCGGCAAGGCTGGTACGTCCAGGGCGTCTATCAGTTCATGCCGCAATGGCGCGCGGGGCTGCGCTACGCGGCGCTCGCCAGCGACGGCGTTTCGGGTCCGCTCGCCGGCAGCGTACTTGACGATTTCGGCCAGTCGCCGCAAACGGTGAGTGCACTTCTCGAATACGACACCAGCGAGTTCGGCCGGCTGCGTCTGCAATACACGTACGACGACAGCGACCTTTCATCCAACAACACGATCAGTGCCGCCTACACGATGGCCATCGGCGCGCACGGCGCGCACAAGTTTTAGGAGATTCACCCATGTTCAAATATGCACTCGCCATAGCCGCCACCGCCGCGATTCTCTCAAGCCCCGCGCGCGCCGATCTTTCCGTCTTCGCCTGCGAACCCGAATGGGGCGCGCTCGCGAAAGAGATCGGTGGCGACAAAGTCTCCGTCTATACTGCGACGACCGGCGCGCAAGACCCGCATCTGGTGCAAGCGCGCCCCAGCCTCATCGCAAAGGCACGCGGCGCCGACATTGCGGTCTGCACCGGCGCGGAACTTGAAATCGGCTGGATGCCGATGATCACTCAGCAGTCGGCAAACGCGAAACTTCAGCAAGGCGCCGAAGGGTTGTTCGAAGCGGCGACCTTCGTTCGCCTCGCTGACGTGCCGGTCAGGTTCGACCGTGCCCAAGGCGACATTCACAGCCAAGGCAACCCGCACATTCAAACCGACCCGCGCAACATCTTGACGGTGGCGAAGCCGCTCGCCGACCGGTTCGCCCAACTCGATGCGGCGAACGCGGCGGCTTACCAAGCGAACTATGCCGACTTCGCGAAACGCTGGAACGTGGCGCTCGCGCGCTGGAGCACCGAGGCGGCCTCGCTGCGCGGCACGCCAATCGCAGTATCGCACGCGAGCTGGATCTACATGGAACAGTGGCTGGGTCTGAAGCGCATCGTCACACTCGAACCGAAGCCCGGTGTGCCACCCACCAGCGGCTACCTCGCCGAGGTGTTGGGCAAGCTGCAAGCGACGCCCGCGAAAATCGTCATCCGTTCCGCCTACGAAGACGATCGCCCATCGGTCTTCGTGAGCGAGCGTACGAACATTCCCGCCGTGCTGCTGCCGTTCACAGTCGGCGGCACCCCGGAAGCGAGGGATCTGTTCGCCCTCTACGACGACACGATCAAGCGGATGAAGGACGCCCTGAAGAAATGAACCTCGGCGCACTTGAACTCTCGATCCTCTGGCCCGCGTTCCTCGCGGGCCTTCTCGTTCTCGCGACGCACGTGCCGCTCGGTCAGCACGTGCTCGCGCGCGGCATCGTCTTCATCGACCTCGCGATCGCACAGGTCGCGGGCCTCGGTGTCACCGCGGCCGACGCGCTCGGCTACGAACCGCAAGGGTGGAGCGTTCAGGCCGCAGCCGTCGGCGCCGCCGTCACGGGCGCGTTGCTGCTAACG
>JANNEL010000276.1:0-6478 GCA_031378595.1 Alphaproteobacteria bacterium | reverse complement strand
CCTTGAACCAATCGCCAAGGCAGTTTCGGCAGAAGCTGGCGAGGTTCATCAGGTCGATGTTCTGCACGTCCGTGCGCTGCTGCAAGTGCGCGACGAGCCGGCGGAGGACGGCGGCTTCGATTTCGGTGCGCTTGGCGTCGTTCATGGTGGGTCCTCGGACTTGAGAGGGATCTAGGCGCGCAAGGCTGGTTCGCAAGATGGGGATCAGGCGCACAGCCCACTGCGCGGCGCCGCTTGCGGTTTCGATTAAATCTTGGCGGATCTCGATCAGCACATGGGCAAAGCCGTGCGCGAGCGCGTGTTGCTCCATGCAATCGCCTTCGAGCTCGCCGGCATAGGGCTCGTTGTCGCCGACGGTGAGATCACCCTCGCTACGCAACGCTTCGAGCAGCGGCAGCGCGAGGCGGCCGTCTTTGTGGGTCCAAAGAACGCCCACTTGCCACGGGCGCTTTTTGCCGCGCCATTCGGGTGTGAAGGAATGGATCGAGATGATGACCGGTGCGATGCCTTGCGCACGCGCTCGCGCAACTTGCGCTTCGATTGCATCATGATACGGGCGATAGAAGCGGCGCGTTCGGGTGGCGACTTCGGCAGCGTCCGCTTTGGCGTTGCCGGGGATGACGGCGCGGTCGGAGAGCTTCATCACGAGCGTCGGATCGTCGGCGCCGCGGTTCAAGTCGATCAGCAAGCGCGAGTAGCACCCCAGCACGGCCGGGGCATTGAACGCTTGCGCCATCACGCGCGTTACGTCTGCAGCGCCGATATCGTAAGCGATGTGGCGGCGGAACAATTCCGGGTCGAGGCCGAGTGTGCCGTACTCCGGTGGCAGCGCATTCGACGCGTGGTCGCACACGAAGATGAGGTGCGGGGCTACGCCCGCGTTCACAATCTCGAAGGCGTCTTGTTCGCCGGACACGTCCGTTCCCTTGGCCCTGATGCGCGGGAAACTCACACAAAGGCGCAAAGAAACAAAGGGGTGCAGCGCCTTCCGGCGGTGCCGCGCTCGGCCTATGATCTGACAAGGAGGACCGGACAATGAAACCATTCACAACAATCGGCGGATTGGTGCTGCTGTTGATCGCAATCGTGCAGGCGGTGCGCGCGTTTCTTGGGTTCGAGGTGACCATCGATGGTTACGCCGTGCCGGTGATGGCGAGTTGGGTCGTTGCGATCGTGCTGGGGTTGCTTAGCCTTATGGTGCTTGGCGAGGCGCGCCGCTGAGCGTGGACGCGCCGGCGGCACTACGGCAGTTGTTCGACGCCGCGGTGGCGGCGTGCCTTCCGTCTCGCGTTGTGCCGCCTGCCCTGCCCGCGCGCCCGTCAGGGCGGATCGTTGTCGTCGGTGCGGGCAAGGCTGCGGCAGCGATGGCTTCGGCTGTCGAAGATGCGTGGGGACCGGTCGAAGGTTTGGTCGTGACGCGCTATGGGCACGGCGCGCCGACCCGCGCGATCGAGGTCGTGGAGGCGGGTCATCCGTTACCCGACGAAGCCGGGCGCGATGCCGCGGCGCGGGCGCTGGCGATGGTGTCTGGTCTTCGCGAAGACGACTTCGTGCTGGCGTTACTTTCCGGCGGTGGATCTGCGTTATGGAGCGCGCCGCTCTCGCCACTAACGCTTCAAGAGAAGCAGGCGATTACGCGTGCGCTCGTGTTGTCGTCGGCGTCGATCGACGAGATCAATTGCGTGCGCAAGCATCTGTCGGCGATTAAAGGCGGGCGGTTGGCGGCGGCTGCGTATCCGGCGCGCGTGCTTGCGCTCGCGATTTCCGATGTGGCGGGGGACGATCCCTCGGTGATTGCGTCAGGGCCAACTGTCGGCGATCCGACGACATGCGTGGATGCGGCCGCGATATTGACGAGGTACGGCGTTCCCGTTCCGGCATTGGGCGAGTCGATCAACCCCGGTGATCCGCGTCTTGCACGTGCGGACTTTCGCATGCTTGCGCGCGCTGCCGATGCGTTGGCCGCGGCGGCCGATGAGGCGCATCGCATGGGCTTCGACACGAAGGTGGTCGGCGTCAACATCACAGGCGATGTGCGTCGGGTTGCGCAGGCGCATGCGGAGCTCGCGCGTCACGCCGACGCCCACGCACGGCCACTCGTTCTTCTGTCTGGCGGCGAGCTGACGTTGACGGTGAAGGGACAGGGTCACGGTGGGCCGAACCGCGAATATCTGCTTGCGCTGGCGCAGGCGTTGCAGGGCGCGCCGAACATCTGGGCGCTTGCGGCCGACACCGACGGGATCGACGGCAGCGACGACGCGGCTGGGGCTTGGATTGGGCCAGACACGCTCGCTCGGGCGCGGACGCTGCAGCTCGATCCGCGCGCGCTCGCAATCGCGAACGATTCGGGGCGTTTCTTCAGCGCGCTCGGCCAATCGATTGTGACGGGACCCACACGTACGAACGTGAACGACTTTCGCGCGATCCTGATCGCACCTGCGGTTTGACCTCTAACGGCCCGCGGACGATGCTTGTTCGGCGGTGATTCGGATGTTGCGTTCCAGCGTTCTCCTTCTTGCGGTTCTGATGCCAGCGCTTGCGGCGGCGCCCGCACAGGCGAAGTTCACCGTGTGCAACAAGACGACGCATGCGTTTCTGATCGCAATCGGCCGACCGGCCGCGAAGGGCTGGATCAGCGAAGGCTGGTGGCGCGTGGAACCCGAGGCCTGCACTGACGTTTTGCAGGGCGACTTGAAAGCGCGCTATTACTATCTGCGCGGCGTACATTTGGGGGTCGACGGGGCCTGGGATGGGAATCGTTTCTTCTGCGTGGCGGCCGACAACTTCACCATCAAGGGCCGGGACAATTGCAGGAAGCGTGGATACGGTCAGGCCGGGTTTTTCGAAGTCGACACCGGGGCCGGCGATTCGTGGGTGCAAAATCTTTCCGACTGACACTTCAAACGAGAACGACGTGAGCCATGCGCCGGCGCCGTAATGTGAAAATCGTCGCGACGCTGGGGCCAGCCTCGCGCGATGAGGACATGATCCGGCGCCTGTTCCAGGCGGGCGCGGACGTGTTCCGCATCAATATGAGCCATACGGATCATCCGACACTTGCGGATTTCGTCACGAAGATTCGCGCCGTCGAGGCGGAGCTTGGACGGCCGATCGGCATTCTTGCCGACTTGCAGGGGCCGAAGCTTCGCATCGGTGCGATGGCGGGCGGCGGCGTCGATCTTGAAGCAGGCTCGCAGGTCAAGATCGATTTGGACTCACGCCCAGGCGATGCGCATCACCTTTATTTGCCGCACAAAGAAGTGTTCGCGGTTCTGAAAGAAGGCGGGCAGCTTCTGATCGACGACGGCCGCATTCGGCTGCGCCTGCAAAAGATCGCTGGCGACAGTGTGACTGCGCTTGTCGAAACCGGCGGGCGGTTGACCGATCGCAAGGGCGTGAACGTGCCCGATGCCGTTCTGCCCATCGCTGCGTTGACGGCGAAGGATCGCGCGGACCTCGACCGCGCCTTGGAACATGGCGTCGATTGGATCGCGCTCTCATTCGTGCAGCGGCCGGAAGACGTGGCAGAGGCGCGCAAGATCGTCGGTGGACGCGCGGGCGTACTGTCGAAGATCGAGAAGCCGTCCGCGATCGAGCGCCTGCATGAGATTCTCGAGCTGTCCGATGCGGTGATGGTGGCGCGCGGCGATCTTGGCGTCGAGCTTCCGGTCGAGCATGTGCCGGGCAAGCAGAAACAAATCACCAGGGCGGCGCGCGCGGCGGGTAAGCCGGTCGTCGTCGCGACGCAAATGTTGGAATCGATGATCACGAGTCCGATCCCGACGCGTGCGGAAGTCTCAGACGTCGCGACGGCGGTCTTCGATGGCGCGGACGCGGTGATGCTGTCGGCGGAGTCAGCGTCAGGGAAATATCCGGTCGAGGCCGTGAGCATGATGGACCGCGTCGCGCGCTCGATCGAGGGCGATGCGCAGTATCGCATGGTGATGGACGCGCAGCGTTCGGAGCCGGAAGCCACAACGCCCGATGCGATCACGGCGGCATCGCGCCAAGTTGCACAGACGCTAAAGGCTGCAGCTATCGTGTGTTGGACGGGATCGGGATCGACCGGCTTGCGCGCGTCGCGCGAGCGGCCGGGCGTGCCGATCATCGCGCTGACGCCGGTTGCAACCACGGGGCGCAGGCTTGCGATCGCGTGGGGCTTGCACTGCGTCGTGACGGAAGACGCGCACGATCACGAAGACATGGTCGATCGCGCGTGTCAGATCGCGTTTCGCGAGGGGTTCGCTTCGGTCGGTCAGCGGATCGTGGTTACAGCCGGCGTGCCGCTTGGGACGCCGGGCGCGACGAACCTGCTGCGGGTTGCCTTTGTGGGACGCCGAACGTCGGGCGTTCCAGGCGCCTAGGTCGGCGGCGGCTTCTTTTCTGCGTCGTTGGTGAGTTGGCCGGCGCGGCGCGCGATGGCTTCGAGCATCGGGTTCAGCACCACGGCACGACGGTAAGCTGCCAGCGCGGCCGATTTGTCACCGGCAACCTCGGCGATTTGGCCGATGATGGCGAGCGCGCGGAAGTGGCGCGGTTCGAGGTCGAGCGCTTTCTCCAAATCGGCGGCAGCTTCTTGCTGGCTATCCATGGCGACCAGAAGTTCCGCGCGGCGGAACCAGACTTGCGCGTAGGTGGGTCTCATCTCGGCCACAGAGTCGAGCAGCTTTTTTCCCGTCGCGAAGTCTTGTGCCGTGACCGCGCTTTGCGCGCGCGCCATCAGCACGTCGACAGTGTCGCTGCCCGAGAGCGTCCAGATCTCGACGATCTTCGCTTCGATGGCGGCGGACTCCGGCGCCGTACGCACGGCGGCGAGTTGGGTAAACAGGCGGTCGAGACGCGGGTCGTTCTGATCCGCGTGGGCCGGAAAAAGGGCGAGTGTTGCAATCGCCAGGGCTGCCAGGAGGGGGCGCATGCGCGGTATGCTACGACTTCAAGGGGGCAAGTCCAGCGGCTTTCGGCATGAAGATTACCCGACGAGATCTCGGCGGAATGGCGGCCTCGCTGCCATTTGGCGCGCGCGCAATCGTGAACGATCCCGAGGTCGTGATCGTGGGTGCGGGTGCGGCTGGCATCGGCGCGGCCCAAACGCTGATCAACGGCGGGCGGCGCGTTCAGATACTCGAAGCTGCACCGCGCGTCGGCGGGCGCTGCTACACGGACACCGCGACGTTCGGGCTGCCGTTCGATGCCGGCGCGGGTTCGCTGCACAACGCAGACAAGAACCCGCTCGCCGGTATGGCGAAGCTCTACGGATTTGAGACGCGAGCGCACGACGCGACTGAGGTGCTGTTCGTCAATGGCGCACGCGGTGTCAACGCAGCTTACGAGCGGGCGTTCGATGCGCTGAGCGGCGCGCTGTCGGAGGCTGCCGAGAACGAAGACGATCTCGTCGCCTCTGCCGTGCCATGGCCCGAGGTGGACGAAGAGGCACGAGCATGGCTTTCGACCGCGGCAGCCGCGATTGGTCCGTTCGAAATGGGCGTCGACTTCGAGGAGATGTCGGTCAAGGATTGGGCGCTGCGCGACGAGGCGGAGCCCAACAAGTTCGTTCGCCAAGGGGTCGGCACGCTGATCGGGCGGATGGCGGGCGGCTTGCCGATTGCGGTCAACACGCCGGTGCGCGGGGTCGCCAGTTTCGGACGCGATGTACGCGTTACCACGGATCGCGGGACTGTACGTGCACGGGCTGCGATCGTGACCGCATCGGTCGGGGTGCTGTCGGCAGGAGCGATACGCTTCGAGCCACGGCTTGGTACGGTTGTCGAGGACGCGCTTGGCGGATTGCGTATGGGCTTGGTGAGCAAGATCGCGCTTGCCTTCGCGCCGGGGAGCCCGCTGCTTCGTATTGCGGAGGGTAGCGTGCTGGTGCCGCAAGTCGGCAGCGAGCGGGGACACTATTTCCTTGCGCGGCCATGTGGCGTGCCGATCGTCGTATGTTTCGTCGGTGGTTCGCTCGCTTGGGATCTCTCAACGCAAAGCAGCGCGGCTGCAGTGGTGTTCGCGCGCGACCGCCTGCGCGCCCTGTTCGGCGGCGATGCGGATCGCGGGTTTCGCGGGGGGACCGCGACGGCATGGGGGACCGATCCGTTGACGCGCGGGGCCTATGCGGTCGCGCGACCCGGAACTTGGCGTGCGCGCCATGCGCTGGCCGCACCAATCGCCGGGCGCGTGTTTCTGGCGGGCGAGGCGCTTGCGGGGAAAGCGGCGCAAACCGTGCACGGCGCCTATCAGAACGGACAAGCGGTCGCGCGACGCGTGTTGCAGCTGCTCAAGACTTGAACGGCGAGGGGCCGCCGGTCGCCCAATCGATCAGTTCGATGGTGTGAACCACGGACACGGGCACTGCCGCTTTGATCTGCGCCCAACAGCCGATGTTGCCTGTCGCCACGATTTGCGGTTCGATTGCCATCAGCGCGGTCGCTTTGCGCGTTTGTAGTTCGCGGGCGATATCGGGTTCGAGGACGTTGTAGACGCC
>JANNEL010000274.1:0-3513 GCA_031378595.1 Alphaproteobacteria bacterium | reverse complement strand
ACCGGCCTTTGCTTGTTCGGCGGCGGTGCGCACTTCGTCGAGCGCCATGAGTTTGGAGGCTTTGAGGCCGGTTTCGAAGTGGGCGGATTGGCTGCAGTAGCCACAGTCTTCAGGGCAGCCGCCGGTCTTGATCGAGAGCAGCGTCGACATCTGCACTTCGTTCGGATCGAAGTTCGCGCGGTGAACCGACTGCGCGCGGAAGATCAAATCGGCGAACGGGAGGTCGTAGAGCGCGCGCGCATCGGCGGTGGTCCAGGCTTGCTTTGCGTCAGCCGTTTTGGCGCGGCGGTCGAGGGTCGTCGTTGTCATTGGTCCCGTTCGTATGTTGAGCGGGGCAGAATAGGGTCCGCGGCAGGCCGGTCAAGCGCGGGCTCAGGGCTTGATCACGATCGGGGTGCCGATGCGCACGTTCTTGTAGATTTCCTCGACTTCGTCGTTCGAGACCGCGATGCAGCCCGCGGTCCAGTCGCTGATGACGCCGGTCGACCGAATTGCGCCAAGGTAGCCGGGGGTCCCGTGGATCATGATCCAGCCGCCCGGCGAGACGCCGCGCCTGGCGGCATCCGCGCGATCTCGCCGGTTCGGATAGGAAATGCGCAACGACAGGTGAAAGCTGGAGGCGGGGTTCTTGCCGTCGATCACATAGCGGCCCTCGGGCGTGCGCGAGTCGCCTTCCTGTTCCTTGTCGCCGACGGGGTTTCCGCCAAGCGCGATGCGGTAGGTTCTGAACGGCTTTTTGCCGGTCCACAGCGTCATGACGCGACGGGATTTGTCGACCACGATGAGGTCGACCTGGGCCGCTGCAACCGGCGACACGAGCGCGAGCAGTGCGAGGGCGAAGATGAACGAGCGCATGCGCGGATTTCTGAACGGCGAAAACGGCGGTCTCGTGGCACGAACAAGGTTTCTCGAGCCGCAATTCAGCCGCATTTTCTTCGTGCCCAACTCGGGCCAAGATTGCGTGCAAACTGGGTGCAGATTTGAGAATGGGTGATCTCATGAGCCTCGCGACAAGACTTTTGGCGGCGATCGCATTTGCCGTTGTGACGGTCGGCAGCGCACAGGCCGACTACACACCGCCCGGCTCGTACAACCGGACATGCACCGACATCGAAGCGACGTGGAACATGCTGTCGGCGTCGTGCCGGACGCGCTCGGGTAATTGGAACTACACGACGCTGCGAAACTATCGCGATTGCGACGGCGACATTGCCAATCGCAACGGACGGCTGGAGTGCATTGGCGGCTACAATGATGACGACAATGATGACAACGACGACCACGGTGGTTGGTCGCCGAAGGGTAGCTATCGCAATTCGTGCCGCAGCATCGCGATCGAGCGCGGCACGCTGACTGCGGAATGCCGCGACAACTTCGGCCGCTGGCGATACACGGAGCTTGCTGGTTACCAGTCGTGCCGCGATATCTCCAACGCAAACGGAATTTTGCGCTGCGTTCGAGACGATTCCGACGACGGCGATGACAACGACTCGGGTGACGGACGCTTGCCCGGCGGTAGCTGGCGGTACACTTGCCAGAACGGGCGGTTGTACGGGAACGTTCTCTATGCGACGTGCCGGGACAACTTTGGGAGCTGGCGCACGTCGACGCTGGATCTCAAGAATTGCAGAGGCAACGTCGTCAACGAGAATGGGCGGCTCGTCTGCAGCGGCTCGGGTGGCGGTGGCGGGTACAGCCGTATCACGCTCTATCGCCATACGAACTATGCGGGCCTCTCCCGCACGTTCTCGACCGACGTCCCGGATCTTGGCCCGTACAGCTTCGGTAATTTGACCTCGAGCGTCGTGCTTCAGGGCGGCGTTTGGCAACTCTGTGACCGCCCGAATTACCGCGGCTATTGCGTAATTATTGATCGGTCGCAGTCGAACCTTTGGGCCTTCGGTTTCAACGACCGTACGGAATCACTTCGTCGCATCCGTTAGGTTGGGGCTCGCACTGGAATAGAGCGATTGCTAAGGTGTGAAGGCCGGGGGTCGTTTCCTCGGCCTTCCTGTTTTTGTTCCCGAGGATTCGACAATGTCCGACGTGATCGATCGCACCGCCATGAACCGCCGCGGTTTTGCGATGACGAGCCTCGCCACGGGGTTTGCGCTCGCCGTGCAACCGGTTGCGGCGACCATCATTGCGACGGATGCCTCTGGGCTTGAAGCGGGCGAGGTGAAAATTCCGGTCGCCGACGGTCGAATGCCCGCTTATCGCGCGATGCCGGCGAAGGGCACCAAACTCGGAACAATCTTGGTCGTGCACGAGATTTTCGGTGTGCACGAATGGATCAAGGACGTCTGCCGTCGTTTCGCGAAGGCCGGTTACCTCGCTGTGTCGCCAGACCTCTACGCGCGTTATGGCGACGCGACGAAGGTTGCCGATATCAAGACATTGGTCGAAACGATCGTGCGCAAGGCCGTCGACGAGACCGTGCTCAGCGATCTCGATGCAACGGCGAAGTGGGCTGCCGGCAACGGCGGTGATGCGGGACGGCTCGGTGTTACAGGCTTTTGCTGGGGTGGGCGCGCAACGTGGATGTACACGGCGCACAACCCGGGGATCAAAGCCGGGGTGGCGTGGTACGGCTCGATGACAAAGCACGCGAACGACACACGTCCTGTGCATCCGATCGATCTGGCGGACAAGATGAAGGGGCGTGTGCTCGGTCTCTATGGCGAGCTCGACAAGGGTATTCCGGTGAGCGAGGGCGACGAGATGCGTGCCGCGCTTAAGGCCGCCGGCGACACGAAGAGCGAGATCGTCGTCTATCCGGGCGCCGATCACGGGTTCTTGGCCGACTACCGACCGAGCTACGACGAGGCTGCGGCGAAGCAAGCGTGGCCGCGCGCGCTCGAGTGGTTCAAAACGCACGGCGTTTGAGGGGACGTAACTGAACGACGTGAACGTTGAAGCTCGAGCAGAGGCTAAGTTCCACGAGGAAGTGGCCGCCAATCTGACGCGCAATTACATCAGCCAACTTGCTCACGGCATGCTGGCGATGACGGGATTTCGGCTCGTCAACGCACCCACTTTTGTGCCTGCCTATTTGTTCGCGCTGACTGGATCGACCGCCCTCGTCGGCCTGGCGCTCGCGATGCAGTACTTGGGGTCGTTCGTCAGCAGCATTTTTGGCGCGACAGCGATCGAGCACCGGCGCCGGATCGTCGATCTGGGTCTGCGTTACGGTTGGATGATGCGGCTCTCGGTGCTGGGGCTTGCGCTATCCGGGTTCTTTTTGCCGCCTAACATAACGATCTATGTGTTCGCGCTGTTTCTGGGCGCGCTCGGCGTTTTTTCCGGCATGCAAAACGTGCTTTGGAACGTTTTGCTCACAAAGACGATTCCAGCCGACCGCCGCGGCATGATGATCGGCTTGCGCAATTTCTTGGGCGGCATGACCGCCTCAGCGGTTGCGTATGTCGGCGGCAAATATCTTGTTGAGACCAACGCGCTCGGTAACGGATATGCGTCGACGTTCCTGCTCGCGTTTGTGTTGACCGCCTGCGG
>JANNEL010000264.1:0-1705 GCA_031378595.1 Alphaproteobacteria bacterium | reverse complement strand
CATCGGCAACAAGACACAGCGCCGGGGCCAAACGCCAGTCGTTGGAATGAATCGATCAACTGCCGAACGTTGCTGTGGTCCGCCCCTATCGACAGCATGACCCTCGTCCCCGATCACCCCATCGTCGTCCGCTTCTGTCCGAAGCGTGAAGCGGCGAAGCCTGCGGTCGTTCCGGCGAAACCCGCTCAGAGCGTGCCGCCGAAGAGCACCACGCAAACCGATCTCAAGCTTTGCAAGACCTACAGCCCCGATCCCAAGCCGCGCATCGCCGCCTGCACCCGCATCATCGAGAGTTCCAATCCGGGCATCGCCGATCTTGTCGCCGCCTACCACAACAGATGCGGCACGCGCTTTCTTGCCAACGAGAAGGTCGACGACGCGCTCGCCGATTGCACGCGTGCGGTGACGCTCGATCCGAAAAGTTTCGACGCCTTCCACGTGCGGGGCGTCATGAACTCCCTGGCGGGAAGGCTCGACGCTGCGATCGCCGATCTCACCCAAGCGATCGCCTTAAACCCGAAATACATCATACCGTATGGCAATCGCGCAGAAGCTTACTTGCGCAAGAAAGACCTGCAAAAAGCGATTGCCGATTACACGACAGAGCGCACTCTGATTTCCGATCCGAAGGGAGCTGAAGCCGACTTCCGCGTCCACCTGTGCTGGGCGCGTGTCGCGCTCAATATCGAATTGGAAACCGCGCTCAGCGATTGCGACAGCGCGGTCCGCCTCGAACCATCGGCTTACGTCTACGAAATGCGCAGCCTGGCCCGACTGCGGATGGGGAACCTGAAGGACGCGCGCGCCGACGCCGATAAGGCGCTCGCGCTCGACAGCAAGAATTCCTACGCTTTATACACGCGTGCCATCGTGAACGCGCGGGAGGGCAAGACCCTGGCGTCCAACGATGACCGCACCTTCGCGCTGAGCATCAACGGTAGGGTCGCAAAACGATACGACGACATCGGCCTGAAGCTGATGGTGCAGGCAGAGAACGCACCGTTCTGCCCGGCGCTGACCGCCCTCATCAAAGCCGCCGCCGAAAGAGCCGCCTCGAAAGCGAAGGCCGATGTCGCAATGCCGGGCGCGACTGGCTGCACGGCGATCGAGCGCGGCTACTGGTGTACGTGGGAAACCGGTGTGGCGCAGGCGTTGGCCAAACAAAAGGTGATGGCAACGGCCGCCGCCACTTGTTTGCCGGGTTACGCCCGCACGGACACTGGGGCCGCCGTACACCCCGCAGCCGTGTTCAATCAGGCCAAGACCAAAGTTGTCGTGGGCACGATGTACGGCGGAGAGGACCCTGCAAATCACGCCGTCGGCGTCGCCGTCACGATCGCGAAGTGACCGGGCCATGCGCGCACTAGGGTGGCTGAGGCGAATGTGGAGTCCCCCGCGCGGGCGCCCTGCGCAGCCGCCTGGGGCTTTTGCCGTCGTGACCGTTGAAGATCCCGCCGGCCGCTTCAAGGACTATGCGATCAGCAGGGAAGTTGCGACCCGTGGCGTTTCGATCGGCGCTGATGCCGCATGCGACGTTCGTTTGACCGGAAAGAATGTGCGTCCGGTTCACGCTGTTTTGCAGCCCATGTCGAATCACTGGATGCTGAGACACTTGCCGGAGGGCCGGCACCTGCCGTTGCCGGATGGGTGCGAGGCTCAACACGACGACCGGGTCGATCGCGTGCCGTTCGAAATCGAAGGCCAC
>JANNEL010000210.1:0-2366 GCA_031378595.1 Alphaproteobacteria bacterium | reverse complement strand
GTGACGATGACGGTCCAGCGGCCGCCCGATTCGAGCACCGCGTTCGTACCCGGACCACCACCGCCGATACCCATCGACGTTTGGTTGCGACCGGTGGCCGGTTCGCCGCGAAGGACCCATGCGGTCGTCTTTGCATCGACGAGGCGGCCGGCGCGCAGCGCTTCGTCGAAGGCGAGCAGATCCTTCGCCGTCGAATAGACGCCGCCTGCGCCGGAGCCCGTAGCGCCGTGGAGGGGCCGCGTGTTTTCGTAAGGCGCGTTCGGGCCGCGGATGTGGCCGTAGGAGATCGCGGTGTTCGCGGGAAGGTTTGCAGTGTTGAAGTAGCCGGTGCGCGCCATGCCGGCGGGCGTGAAGACCGTGCGCTGCACGAAATCCTCGAACCGCGTGTGGGTGAGGCGTTCGACGATTTCGCCAAGAACCACGTAGCAACCGTTGCAGTATTGCTCCTGCGCGCCGGGGGCGAACAGCGGCGGCAGCTTCGAGACGTATTCGAAATAGGCGTGGTTCGAGTTCAGCTTCGTCTTGTCGACCTTGTCGAAGCCCGGGCCAAAGAAATCGGCGATGCCGCCTTTCATGTTGACGAGTTGGTCGATGGTGGCGGTGCGCGACACGGCGTTCGGATAGTCGGGGATCACGTCGGCGATCGTGGTCGTGAGTTTCAGTTTGCCGTCCTGCAGCAGCTTTGCGATCGCGGTCTGCGTGAACTTTTTGCCGATGGAGGCGATGTTGTAGATCGTGTCTTCGTTCGCCTCGATCTTCTTCTCGCGGTCGGCGGGGCCGTAGGCGCGCAGGAAAACGGGCTTGCCGTCGCGCGCGACCAGCACGACGCCTGCGAACGCGTCTTGGCGCACAAGCGGTGCGATCCAGGCGTCGAGCGCGGTGGCGCGATCGGTGTCGTTCATTGCGGGTGTCAGGTTGAGCGGCGGCAACTTTACCGCCGGACCATCGCCTCCACCCATTTCGATCCTCAGGCTTTGGATGCGCGCCTCAGGCGTGCCGTCGAACACGAAGGTCAGGCTCAATTTCTTCCCGCCCTTACCCTGCGCAACAATGTGGAGGCCTTCTGCGTCCGCGGTGATCGTGTCGATTTCGAGCGTGCCGAAATCTTCGTGCACCATTTTGACGAACTCGGCGCGGGCCTCGGGCGTGCGGCGCGCGAGCATTGCCGGTGTGAAATTCTCCTGTGCCGCCTTCTCATAGATCGCGGGGTCGCCGGTCGAGAGCGCCCCGATGATTGCCTTTGCGCGCGATTCGCCCGCGGGTATCGCGTGCGCCACTGCGGCGACGATGCCGAGCAAGAGCAGGAACGTGAAGGCGCGGACGATGTGTGCGGTCGGCATGGCTTTCCCCTTAAGCCCCCTACGTTGGAGCCCCAATTGTTCGGAAGTTTGTCGGCGCAGGCGGAGTTGTGTCAGCGCTGACAAAGTTTCGCCGTTAGTGCCGCGCGCGGCCGGCCTCGACGCGGCGGATGAAGTCGACGATGGGGCCTGCGGTAACGGGGACGGCCGCGATCGGCATGTTGTGGCCCCAGCCCTCAACGATCTTGAGCTCGGCGCCCTTGATGCATTCGGCGGTGTGGCGGCCGGCTTCGGGCTTGATCAGGATGTCGGCATCGCCGTGAAGGACGAGCGTCGGCACGTTCAACCTCTTCAGTTGCTCCGTGCGCGGTGGCGTCGCCATGACGGCGGCCCATTGGCGGATGGCGCCTTGCGGGTAGTAGCTGCGGTCGTAGTTCCGGGCGAAGCGCGCGCGGACTTGCGCTTGGTCTTCCGGGTAGCCGGGGCTTGCGATAACGAGGCGCGTTTTCGTGGCGTGGTCGGCGACGCTATCTTTGTCTTCTGCGGGCGGTCTTGCCATCAGCGCTTCTTGGGCTGCGGGGTCGGAGCGCGGGAGCGACGGGTCGCTTGTCGTCGACATCAGCGAGATGAGGCTGCGCGTTTTTTCCGGATGACGGATCGCGACGAGCTGCGCGATCATGCCGCCCATCGAGGCGCCGGAGATGTGCGCGGATTTGATCTCGAGCGTGTCGAGCAGGGCCGCGACGTCGTCGGCCATGTCGTTCAGCGTATAGGGGACCGGCGGCTTCGTGCCTTCCTTCATCGCGGCGGCGACAGCGCGCATGTCCGGCAGGATGCCGTCGTGCTTGTGGCCGAGGCCCGTGTCGCGGTTGTCGAAGCGGATGACGCGGATGCCTGCCGCGGCCAGCGCTTGATGATATTCCTCCGGCCACGACGTCATTTGCGACGCGTAGCCTTGGATGATGACGAGCGGCGGGCCCGAGTCGGGGCCGGTGATTTCGACTTCGGTTTCGGTGCCGTTCGCTTTGACGCGCATGGCTCAAGCCGCTTTCGCGTCGATTTCGGCGG
>JANNEL010000024.1:0-2448 GCA_031378595.1 Alphaproteobacteria bacterium | reverse complement strand
CGCGTTACGCGCGATGGGCTGCCGCACCGGCGCGTTGAGGCGTGGAAATACACGGACTTGCGCAACAAGTTTCCGATGGGGCTTGATCTCGCGGCTGGTGGCGGTGCGGTCGGCGCTGACGTGTTCGAGGGGTTGAAGGCGCACCGGCTGAGCGTCGTGGGCGGCAAGGTTGGCGCGGTGCCGGACGACGTGCCGGATGGGCTTGAGGTGATGAGCCTCGCCGATGCGCTCGCGATGCCATCGCTGTGGTTGCGGCAATGGTTGCAGCCGATGGCGGATGCGGTTGAGAATTTGAATCTCGCGTTTGCGACCGACGGTGCGCTTATTCGCGTGGCGAAGGGTTTGCAGGTGAAGCTGCCGGTACTTTTGCGCTCGTCGCTGAATGAATCGGCGATGGCGCACACCCGCAACGTGATTGCGCTTGAGGAAGGTGCGGAGCTCACGCTTGTCGAACTCGACGACGGCAACGCGGACGGATTCGCCAGCACAGTCACGGCGGTCACTCTCGAGCCTGGTGCGCGGTTGCGGCATTTGCGGGTAACGGCGAACGAGGGCGCGAGTATTGTCGTTCGCTCCGACACGATCGAAGTTGCGCGTGACGCGGAGTATCGCGGCATCGTGGTGTCGGCGGGCGGCGCGCTTGTGCGCCAGCAGGCGACAGCGCGGTTGACGGGCCCTGGCGGCGCGTTTTCGCGCGCCTGCGCTTATGCGCCCGGCGAAGGAGAGCATACGGATTTCACGCTCGAGGTCGCGCACGAGGCGCCGCATACGACGAGCCGGATCGTGGCGAAGGGTGTTGCGTCGGGTACAGGGCATGGCGTCGTGCAGGGACGGGTGATCGTTAGGCAAGCGGCGCAGAAGTCGGACAGTCATCAGATGTCGCGCGCTCTGCTGCTCACGCCGCATGCGGAGATCGATCAGAAGCCTGAGCTCGAGATTTTCGCAGATGATGTGAAATGCGGGCACGGCGCGGCGATCGGTGCGTTGGACGCGAACCAGCTCTTCTATCTGCGGGCGCGGGGCATTCCCGAGAACGAGGCGCGCAGTCTGTTGGTTGCGGCGTTCTTGGGCGAGGTGACAGAGCGTCTGCCGGAGCCGTTTCGTGGACCGGTCGAGGCGTGGTTGGCCACGCGTATGGCGCACATCACGAAGGCTGCATCATGACGCGCAAGTTCGACGTGGCGCGCGTGCGCGAAGACTTTCCGATCCTGCAGACGCAGGTGAACGGGAAGCCGCTGGTCTATCTGGACAATGCGGCGTCGGCGCAGAAGCCGACGGCGGTGATCGCCGCGATGACGGAGCTGATGCAAACCTCATACGCCAATGTCCACCGTGGCTTGCATGCGCTCTCGACGGCGGCAACGGAAGGTTATGAGAACGCGCGCGAGAAGGTGCGGGCGTTCATCAATGCGCCGTCGGCCGACCAAGTGATCTTCACGAGCGGCGGCACGGATTCGATCAATCTTGTCGCCAACGCGCTCGGCCAGTCGATCGGGGCGGGCGACGAGATCGTTCTCTCGCAAATGGAGCACCATTCGAACATCGTGCCTTGGCATTTCTTGCGGGAGCGCAAGGGGGCGGTGATCAAGTGGGCGCCAATCCGGGACGACGGGTCGTTCGATCTCGCCGCGTTCGAGGCGCAGTTGTCGGCGCGCACGAAGTTGGTGGCCGTGACGCATATGTCGAATGTGTTGGGCACCGTGACGCCGGCGAAGGAGATCGTACGCGTCGCCCACGCACGCGGGATACCGGTTCTGTTCGACGGGTGTCAGGCGTCGGTGCATCAGGCGATCGATGTGCAGGATCTCGATTGCGATTTTTATGTCGCGACCGGGCACAAGCTTTATGGGCCGACGGGCATCGGTGTTCTGTATCTGAAGGCCGAGTGGGCCGAGCGGTTGCCGCCGTTCAAGGGCGGCGGCGAAATGATCGACGAGGTGCATTTCGACGGCGTCACCTATGGCCGCTCGCCGCAGCGGTTCGAAGCGGGGACACCGCCGATCATCGAGGCCGTGGGGCTTGGCGCTGCGATTGACTACATCGGGTCGTTTTCGCGCGCCGAGTTGATTGCACATGAGCACGATCTCCTCACCTACGCGACGGCGAGGTTCAAGGACTTGAATTGGATCCGTATTCAGGGTCAGGCGCCGGGCAAGGGGTCGATCATGTCGTTCACGATGGACGGTGCGCATGCGCATGATGTGGCGACGCTGGTCGACCGGCAGGGTGTCGCGGTGCGCGCGGGCCATCATTGCGCGCAGCCGTTGATGGAGCGTCTCGGCGTGACCGCGACAGCACGGGCCTCATTTGCGTTCTACAATACACGTGCCGAGGTCGATGTACTGATCGAGGCGCTGCACAAAGCACGGGCGATTTTCGCATGAGTACGCAAATGCCGTTGCCGCTCGAGAGCGCGCTCAAGCCCGAGGAGTTGGAAGAGCTGACGCA
>JANNEL010000185.1:0-10285 GCA_031378595.1 Alphaproteobacteria bacterium | reverse complement strand
CTGTTCATCTTCATCTTCTTCACGAATTTCCTGGGGCTGATCCCCTACTCGTTCACAGTGACGAGCCACATTATCGTGACGTTCGCGATGGCCCTGATGGTGTTCGCCACGGTTCTGGTGGTCGGCTTCTGGACACACGGGCTGCATTTCTTCAGCCTCTTTGTGCCGGCCGGCGCACCCGCTTGGATCATGCCGCTGATCGTGCCTATCGAGATCATCTCGTTCCTGTCGCGCCCGATCAGCCTTTCCGTTCGTCTCGCGGCGAACATGCTTGCCGGTCACACGATGCTGAAGGTGTTTGCGGGCTTCGTCATCACGATGCTGGGCGCGGGCGGCGTTCTTTCCGTTCTTTCGATCGCGCCGCTGCTTGCGGGCGTCGCCGTCACAGCGCTTGAGGTTTTGGTCGCGGCCATTCAGGCCTGGGTGTTCGCGCTTTTGACCTGCATCTATCTGAATGAGGCCGTGCACCTGCACGATCACTGAGTTTTCCGTTTCAACGTATTCAACGAGGAGTTTCTACTCATGGAAGTCGCAGCAGCTAAGCTCATCGGCGCGGGTCTCGCGGCCATGGCCCTCATCGGCGCCGGTATCGGCGTCGGCAACGTGTTCGGCAGCTATCTGCAGGGCGCGCTGCGCAATCCGTCGGCTGCGGCCGGTCAGCAAACGAACCTGCTTCTGGGCTTCGCGCTTTGCGAAGCGACGGGCCTCTTCGGTCTCGTCGTCGCGTTCATTTTGATGTTCGGCTTCTAGTCAGCCCTACAAGGACTTCGAGCGATGGCGGGCCAAACCGCAAACGCTTTCCAAGTGGCCGATGCGGCGCCCGAACACGGCGATCCCTCAGCGGAGCCACTTGTCACGGACGACCTCACCGCGTCGAGCGAGCACGCGGGCGATGCGCATGGCGCAAAGCCCGGATTGCCGCAACTCGACACGACGACGTTTGCGAGCCAGCTGTTTTGGCTCTTGATCTCGTTTGCCATTCTCTACTTCGTGATCTCGCGGATCGCGGCGCCGAAGATCGGCGGCGTGATCGCCGATCGCGCGGGCCGCATTAAGGGCGACCTCGATTCGGCGGCGCAGGCCAAGCGGGACAGCGAAGCGGCGATGGCGGGGTACGACAAAGCGCTCGCCGATGCGCGGGCGAAAGCGCTGAAATCGAGCGATGCTATGCGCAACGCCGTGCAAGCCGAAGTCAACGCCAAGAACGACCAGGCTTCCAAGCAGTTGGCGGCGGATACGGCGAAAGCCGAGGCGAGCATCGGCGCGATGCGCAATGCCGCGATGGCGCGCGTCGGCGATGTCGCGCGCGAAACGGCGGCCGATATTGTGCAGAAACTGTCGGGCGAGGCGGCCAATGCGGGCGATCTGGCGGCGGCGGTTTCGGCGGCGTTGAAGGGCGCTTAGGGAGACAGACGATGAGCGGTTTTTTTGAAGATCCGACCTTCGTGGTCGCCGTCGGTACGGCGATCTTCCTTGGCGTCGTCATTTGGCAGCGCGTGCCGCAGATGGTTGGGAAGATGCTCGACGACCGCGCCCTTGCCATCAAGGGTGAGCTGGACGAGGCAAAGCGGCTACGGACCGAGGCCGAGGCGTTGCTGAAGGAATATCGCGCGAAGACCGCGAATGCCGCGCAAGAAGCGCAGGCGATCGTGGACGCGGCGAAGGTCTCGGCCGAGCGCATGGCGACGGACGCGCGGGCGCAACTCGCCGTGCAACTCGAGCGACGCGCGAAAATGGCCGAGGAGAAGATCGCGCAAGCTGAGGCCGAAGCGATTGCCGAAGTTCGCGCGGTTGCGACGGCGGTTGCGACCGCCGCGGCGGGCAGCGTTATCGGTAAGCAGATGACCGAGGCCAAAGGCGACACGCTGATCGACGGCGCGATTCGCGACCTGCGCACGAAGCTCCACTAACGCCTACAGATCGATCCGCCAGCGTAGCGACTCGCCACCGCCATAGGCTGCGGGCTTTAGCTCGCGACGGAGCAAAGTGCCGCCGTTCGACGTGATCACCTTTTTCGAGGGGACGTTGTCCGGGTCGGTCGTCAGTTCGACATGGGTGAGGCCGCGTGCGCGGGCTTCGATCAACACCAGACGCAGCGCTTCGGTCGCGTAGCCCCTGCCCTGCTTCCACGGGACGATGGTGTAACCGATGTGACCGAGCACGTGAGGTGGCAGTTCCGACGTGCCGCGCTGCCAACGGAAGCCAATCATGCCGCAGAACGTGCCGTCCCAAACCCAGCGCACGAAACCTGGCAAGCGCTTCACCTTCGTGCCATCCGGCAGCGTGATGTCGGCGCCTTTCGCTTCCTCGTCGTCGAGGCTCTGAAGGAAGGCCGCAGCATTTTCGCTGATGCGACGCAGATGATCGGCGGCGCCGGCGCGCCCGCGCACGTTGTCCGGGTTCCAGCCGCGCTCAAGCGCGTCGACATAGGCGGGTAGCGCGCCCGGCGACGGCTTAAGGATTTTGACGGGTTCGGACATCGGCATGCGCTCGCGTGACGGCACCATGATCAATCATCCGTCGTTTGCGCTCAAGGCCACTGTGGTGGTGTGCCCTAACGGGCGTGTCTCGCAATTCAGCGGATGCGCTTGAAGCTGAACTTGTCGCGAATCTGCTCGCCGAAATACGTGCCCTTCGAAGGGGCCATCATCAGCGCGGCGTATTCCTCGGGCGAAACGTTCGAGTATTCGTAGAGGCCGCCGTTCTTGAACTCGACTTCGAGCGTGCCTGTGGCCTCGTCGTAGCCGACGGATTTCAAGACCTTGCTGATGATGGCGATGCGTTTCATGAATCGCCGGCGCGTCGCCTGGGGCGATAGCGCGCTTCGTGTTCGATCAGCCAGCGTTTTCGCTCAAGGCCTCCACCATAGTGGATGAGCGAGCCGCTTGCGCCGACCAGACGGTGGCACGGTACTACGATTGAGATGGGGTTGAAGCCGTTCGCGGCGCCGACGGCGCGTGACGCACTCGGACGGCCAATCGCGCTTGCATGTTGGCCATAGGTCCGGGTTGCGCCGGGGCGCACACGCCGAAGTTCCTTCCAGCATTGCCGCTGAAACTCGGTGCCGAATGCGATCACCGGCAGCGTGTCGATGGCGCGGAGGTCGCCGTCAAAGTAGTGCATCAGCGCGGCGGCGAAGTTCGTCGGTTTCGTGGCGCGCTTTACTTCGGCGTCGGGGAAGTCGCGGGCGAGTTCCTTTGCGCGGCGATCTTCGCGATCCGCAAACGCGACGTTGGCTAACGCTTTGCCGTCGTGCGTGATCAGGAGCGCGCCGATTGGGGTTTTGATGGGTTCGACGAAGAGCTGCATGTCAGTCCGAGAGACTCGCCCACAGATGCATGGTGGCGTAGGCGCGGTAGGGGCGCCAACGTTCCGCGAGCTTCAAAACCTCTTTGTCGCTCGTGGTGTTCAGCGCCTTGCGTACGCCGAGGTCGGAGGCAGGGAATGCGTCGGCGTGGCCTAGGCGCATGGCCATGTAGTGGGCGGTCCACGGCCCTAAGCCCGGCAGATCGGCGATGCGTTCCACAAATTTGTCGAGCGGCTGATCTAGCGCCAGCAGCGTCGCGTCGTCTCTGACCGTGCGGGCGAGGTTTATGACCGTCGCCGCGCGGCGAGTCGTAAGGCCTATGCCATCCAAGTTTGCGTCCGCCAGTTCCTCGGGAGTTGGAAACAACCGCGTCAGCGTGGCGTGACCCTTGGCGGCGGTCTTCCCGAATCGTGTCGCGATGCGCCCGGCTAGGGTGGAGGCGCCAGCGACACTGACCTGTTGGCCGAGGATCGCGCGGACGCCGAGTTCGAACGGATCCCACACGCCCGGCACGCGCAGACCGGGGCGCTTCTTCAAAGAAGCACCCAGCGATTCGTCGCGCTTTAGGTGCGCGGTGATCCGCCTGCCCGGTGCATCGAGGTCAAACAGCCGACGGAGCTTTTCGGTCAGCTTGGCCTCGTCCATTTGGCCGGTCGTCGTAATCTCGGCAACGAGACCGCCCTTCGTTGGCGAGATCGAAAGCCGGCCTCGGGCGGGGCCGATCGCGAACGTGCGGCGATAGATCGTGCCATCGACCTCGTCGGCGCCGGGGATCGCGCGCGCCGCAAAGAAGCACAGCAACGCGGGCCAGTCGTAGGGTTGATTGTGTGCGAGATCGAGTTTGAGATCAGGCACGCCGTTTAATCGCCCACGACCAAGTCGACCATGCGCCAGCGGCCTTTGATTTTCTTGAAGCCGGCGCGGAAGTCGATCGGGCTGCGCAGGTCGCGTTGCAGAACGAAGCCGTGTTTGCCGGCGGCGTCCTTGACTTCCAGCCAGTCGCTCGGCCCGGCTTCGTGCTGCAGTTTCTTTGCGGGGGTTATGATCGTGAGGATGTCGTGGTCGAGTTTGCGCACGACCGCCGCGTCCGCCTTCGGCTTGTCGCGCATGACGGCATCGGGCGCCGTGACGACGATGGTTTCGAATCCGTCCAGGTCGCTCGGAAAGACACTGTACACATACGGGGCCGAGAACTCCGTCTTGCTGTCGAAGTTGCCGCCCATGTCGAGGACCAGTTGAAGCACCGGCCAGACGTCGCTCTTCGCCTCTTGCGGCTTCCACATCTTCTTGAAGTTCGCGGCGCCGTTGTCGCCGCCGAACGAGTTCTGAATGTTCGGCATCACGATCTTCATCAGCGCGTTTGCGTCTTTGCGCGCGACGGTCGCCTTGAAGTCGTTGCGGAATTTCAGGAACGAGGCGTCGCGCGGAGCTTCGTCCATCGGCGCCAACCGTAGAACCTTATCGGCGGCGTTTGCGGAGACGGCAAGCGCGGCGCCGAAAACGAGGGCTGCGACCATTCGGGCGATCATCCTGATTCCTCTCCTGCCATCGTCAGTGACGGCCAATCTTGCCTGTAGCGCTTCGCCTTCGCCAGATACTCCGGACGGGGCGGGCCCTGCCACAGCGGATTGGGGCGTATGACGCGGTCGAAAATATCGCCGAGGCCGATAGGCGCGAACAACTCCAAATCACCATTCGATTGTGGCCGAACCGCGACCATGCATGCGGTCATCAGGAACTGGCGGACTCCGTCGCGGGCGCAATCGAGCCGGGGATAAGCAACGCCGAATTTGTTCGGGTACCAAAGGTGCACCCGCGCTTGGTTGCGGAGTTGCACTTCGCGGTCCGCGAACGCGAAATGGCCGGCGGCGCGTTTGATCCAGCGGTCTTCGGCTACTTCCGACGTGTCGGGGTCGAAGTAGAACAGATCGTAGTCGCGGATACCGTGGCCACGCGGCTTGACGTCGAGGACGTTCCAGACGGTTTGGAACAGCGCACCGCTGACGAGCCATAGGTCAGGCGCGTCGAACGTCCGCATCGCCGCGAGCAAGGCGGCAATGACGGGATCGGTTTCGATGATCCGGCCGAACTCTTGCTCTCGCTCCAACGGTTCGGCCGAGGTCACGGAAGGCGGACAGCTTCATGCAGCCGTTTCCGGTGATTGCGGCTGAGACGTAGTTCAGTACCGTTGGCGAGGCGGACGAGGCCATCGCCGTTCGCGAGCGGCGCGATCTCGCGCACCCGATCGGCTGCGACGAGGACGCGGCGATGGATGCGGACGAAATGCTGCGGATCGAGTTTGGGTTCGAAGGCGGCGAGTGTTTCGCGCAACAAATGCGTTTTTTGACCTTCGTGGAGCGCGAGATAGTTGCCCTGGGTCTCGATCCAATCGATTGAGGCCAGGTCGACCGAAACCATGTGCCCCCGCATACCGACGGTGACGTCGGTTAGATGCTGCGAAGCGGCCTCTCTTTGGTCCGGTTGTGGCTGCAGTTGCGCTTGATGCCGAAACGCGTGCGCGACCCCAATCATGGCCATCAAACTGAACCCGAGCAGCAGCCAGTTTCTGGCTATGTGGTCGGGAAGCGCGACGAGAAACGGGCGGGTGTCGCCAATCCCCGCAAGCGGTGCGAGTGCGCAAGAGAGGGCGACTAAAACGAAGGCAATGCCCATTGCGCTCGTCGAATGAAGCAAAACACGCTGCCACAGGCGATCCGCCTCGACCGGATAGCGGCGGACAAGGCTCATCACTACTGGAGTCGCGAGGCCGCCCAATACGCTGGCCAAGAAAATTCGTGCGGCTTCGAGGTGCCAATAGAGCGTGACGCCACTCGCTGCGGCGCGCGCCAAATGGCCGGGCTCCAGCGCCAGCAGGAATAGAAGCCAATAGGCGGTGCCCAGAGCGATCTCGCGGCCGCTGTCGAGGACGATTGTTTTTGTGCGTGGCATCCGACGATAGTGGGATGAGGCTGGCGCAGCTGTCCAGTCGCGCCGGGTGCACGGATTTGTGACGAAACGCGCCCGGTGAGGGACGAACCGGGGTGTCGAAGGCTCCCGTTTTCCGCGGGCAACGCTCACATGATCGTGCTGCAAAGAGGTTGATCATGGTTTCGACGTTTCGCATCGCGTGCATGTTGTTCCTCCTTTCGCTTGGCAGCGCGGCGGCTGACCCCGTCAGGGTAGACGGCGGGCTGATCGCAGGCGGGCGCGACGGCGACGTGGTTGCCTACAAAGGCATCCCATTCGCGGCGCCCCCGGTGGGGGATCGGCGCTGGCGGGCGCCGCAGCCTGTGGGCCCGTGGAGCGGCGTCAGACCAGCGACGACATTTGCCCCGGCTTGCCTGCAGAATGGCGTTTCGATGCCGGGTGAGGCGCCACCACGCACGAGCGAAGATTGCCTCTATCTGAACGTGTGGAGACCCACGGCGAACCCTTCGGCAGAGCTGCCGGTGCTCGTTTGGATTTATGGCGGCGGGTATACGAACGGATCGGCGTCGATGCCGCTCTATTCGGGCGACAGACTGGCGCGGCGCGGGATCGTGGTCGTCACCATCGCTTACCGGCTCGGTGCATTTGGATTTTTGGCACATCCCGAGTTGAGCGCGGAGACGGCTGAGAAGAGTTCCGGCAACTTTGGATTTCGGGATCAGATCGCGGCGTTGCAGTGGGTTCAGCGAAACATCGGTGCGTTCGGCGGTGACCCCGGCCGCGTCACGATTGCCGGGCAGTCGGCGGGAGCGATGTCCGTCAATATTCTGATGGCCTCGCCGCTGGCGAAAGGGCTGTTCCATCGCGCGATCGGCCAGAGCGGCGGCTTCTTCGAGCCGGTGCAGATCGCGCCGCAATATCTTCTCGCGAACGCAGAGAAAGACGGTGTTTCTTTCGCAACGTCCCTAGGCGCATCGTCGATTGCGGCTCTGCGGCGTTTGGCGCCCGAGGTCGTGTTGAAAGCGAATGCGGGACGCATTTCGCATCCTGTGATCGACCACAACGTTTTGCCGCAGACGCCGTTCGAGGTGTTTTCACAGCATCATCAAGCATCGGTGCCGTTGCTTGCCGGCGTGAACGCGGAAGAAGCGCGTTCGCTCAGCGACATTTCAAAGGTCAGGGCCGCGACGTTTGCCGCCGACATCGCGAAGACTCTCGGGCCGCTGCCGCCGCCGTTGATCGCAGCCTATCCATTCAAGACCGACGACGAAGCGCGGACCGCGCGTGTCGCGTTCGAAACCGACTTGCGTTTTGGATGGGACATGTGGACGTGGGCGCGGTTGCACGCGGCAAGCGGCGCACCGGTCTTTTCCTACCGGTTCGCGCAGCGCCCGCCATTCCCGCAAGCCTCACCCTATGCCGGATGGGGATCTGCCCACTTCGCGGAGCTCTGGTACATGTTCGACCATCTCGATCAGGCACCATGGCAATGGCGCGCAGATGACCGACGGGCTGCCGAGTTGATGTCCGCATATTGGGTCAACTTTATCAAAACGGGTAGCCCGAACGGTGCCAACTTGCCGGCGTGGCCCACGTTCGCAGGGCCGACGGGGCCGTTGCTGGTGCTTACCGACAAGCCCGCGGTCGGCGCACCGGATCGTCCGGGCGCGCTGACGGTGTTCGACACGATCTACACGCAGTTGCGCGGAGCGCCGCTGCGGTAGGCCGTCAGGTCGGCGATCTCGATCCTGTCGTTTTCAGGTCGTGGTTGCGGGGTCGTGCCGTGCGCGGACTTCTTGGAAGCCGACGGCTTACCGTCTCCTGCCCCCGTTTAGTCGTGCCGCGCAAAGAGGGAGAACAAGCAAGCGAGACTACCTGCAGATTCGGCTCTTGACGGTGTGCCGCACTCCGGCAGAATCCCGCCATGAAAATCCGATCTAAAAACCTGGCCAATCCCGACAACACGCACAGGTTCGAGAAACTGGTTCAACATGTCGTTGAGATCGGCGATCTCACAGTCGGGCACATCGTCACGGAACCCGGCTGGCGCTGGTCGACTCACGTGCAGCCGCGCGTCGGCGGCCAGTGGTGCCAGGCACGCCACGTTGGTGTCATTCTGTCGGGCCGGTTGGGGATTCTGTTTCCCGATGGCTCGACTGCGGAAATCGGTCCCAATGAAGTTTTCGAGGTTCCGCCGGGGCACGATGGCTATACGATCGGCGACGAACCGTGCGTACAGATCGAGTGGACCGGGCCGCGCGCCTTCATCACATCTCAATCGGGCGCTGGGCGCGTACTGGCAACCATTTTGTTTAGCGACATCGTCGGATCGACGGAGATGGCGAGCCGCCTGGGCGACACGGCTTGGCGAGCGCTCTTGTCTTCTCACTTCGAGAGCGTGCGCAGCGAGCTTGATCGCTATCGCGGCCGGGAAGTAAAGACCGCCGGTGACGGGTTTCTGGCGACGTTTGAGGGACCAGCGCTTGCACTTTCGTGCGCCATGGCGATGCGAGGCGTGGCAGCGCGCGACGGCCTCAAGATTCGCATCGGCGTTCACGTCGGCGAGGTCGAGCGCGTCGGCGACGACGTCCGCGGCATTGCCGTTCACGAGGCGGCCCGTATCATGGCGCAGTCCTCGGGCGAGGAAATCTTTGTCTCCGACTTGACGCGCGCGCTGGCCGCCGCTGCCGGTTTCACTTTTCAAGATCGCGGCGCGCACGTGCTGAAGGGGTTGCCGGGCGATTGGCGCCTCTACTCGCTGTGCGGAAGCGCGCCTGCTTGACCTGCGCGCCTTTGCACTCGTCAAACGACTCCCGCCAGCATCGATGCCGCGAGCACAAGCGCCGCGATGCCGGCCGCCCTGCCCACCCAGTCGCCGAATGGTAGCAGCCGCTCCGCCATTACGAATGCGGCCAGCCCAGCGATCCAGGCCAAATTCATGACGCCGCCGACGAACAGCAGGGCCATGACGAACCAACAGCACCCCACGCAATACCCGCCATGGCCGAGGCCCATGCTTATCGCGCCGGAAAATCCCGGACGCCAGTGGTGCAGCATGTACGAGAGAGGCGAACGACAGTGGCTGAGACAGATCTGTTTGAGCGGCGTTAGCTGATAAAGACCAGCGCCAGCGAGCAACACGGCCCCTAGCGCATGGCTTTGCAGCTGCATCGCATCGTTCAACCAGCCGGTATCGCTCATGAGCCATTGCGCGGCCGTCGCGAGTGCGGCGAATCCGGTCCAAACCGCAAGATAGGCGGCAGCGAAGGCGAACGTGGCGATCTTGCCGTCCTTTGCCGTGCGCGCATGGAGCAAGATCATCGGTGCAGCAGACGGCAGCATCATCGCCACCATCATGATCGTCCACATCACGAACATCGAGAAAGCGTACGCCGCCGTCCAACCCATTGCGGGCATGGCATCCATGTCGGCGCCGACTTCCGTCGTCGTGCCAGCGTGCGAAGTGGCGAGCCACCACCAAGCGAGTGAGCTAGCAAGTACGACGCCAATGAGCGCGACGGCTGTGTCCCGAGCAATAAGCGGCGTGTGCGCGCCGGTGCTGTCCATGCCTCTCAGTGACGCGGACCGTTCGGGCCGATATCCATCATGGCGATATGGCCATGCTTCCCGGTCCACGCCAGCGGCATCGGCTCACCCGTCTTGGTGGTCGAGCTGCCGTATTCGGCTTCGTGATACTCAAATCCGGCAGGGATCGTCACGCGCGCCCGGTGCTCGGCGCCGCTGACCGGATTTCTGATCGGCTCGACCTTGACGTCGGTGACGCCGCTGACGCGAATTGTGCCGGTCACCTTCTTATAGTCGGCATCGATATCGACCTTAGCGTAGCGCGGCTCATGAAACTTCGTGAGCGTGCCCGCGAACACGTTGAAGATCGTGGCACCCGGCGTGGTCTCTTGCCCGGTGATGATCTTCAACACTGCTTCGCGTTGTTCCGGCGTTCCGCTTTGCTCGATCACGGCCAGCGCCTCGCCGTTGCCTTCGTGGATTGCCTTTGGCCACTTGAAGATCGCCGCCCATGCCATGCCGTCG
>JANNEL010000176.1:0-1798 GCA_031378595.1 Alphaproteobacteria bacterium | reverse complement strand
TCCGCACCGCGCCCGACCTCGCGCACATTCTTCAGAAGCATGCGGTCGAACAGAAGCGCCTCTCGCGCGCCGGGTTGGAAACGCTCGCGATCGTCGCCTATCACCAACCGGTTACGCGCGCCGAGATCGAAGAGATCCGCGGCGTCACGATCAACAAAGGCACGCTCGACATTCTGTTAGAAGTCGGCTGGGTGAAGATGCGCGGCCGCAGGCGCGTGCCCGGCCGCCCCGTCACTTACGGCACTAGCGACGACTTCCTTCTGCACTTCGGCCTCGACAAGGTGACGGACTTGCCCGGCCTCGACGAATTGCGCGCCGCGGGCCTCATGGAAGGTCGCATTCCGGCAAGCTTCAACGTGCCCTCACCCTCCGACTCGCTCGCCATGGACGAGGATCCGCTGGAGGCCGACGATAGTGGCGACCTGTTCGAAGCCGAAACCCCAGACCCGAAAGAGGGCAATTCCGCCGAATAAGGCGTCCCTTAACAACGACGTGAACCGCGCTATCTCATAGATTGCGCGGGCTGCCGCCATTTGGGACAATCGCGTGTGCACAAGGATTTTGAAGCATGGGTGGATTTTCGATTTGGCACTGGCTGATTGTCGGCGCCATTGTTTTGATCTTGTTCGGCGGTCGCGGCCGCGTCTCGGACCTGATGGGTGACGTGGCGCGCGGCATCAAGGCCTTCCGAAAGGGCCTCGCCGACGACGAGAAGCCGATCGAGCAAAACAAAGACAGCACTGAAAACAAGGACAGCGTGAAGAACTAGAGGCGCTGCCGAATGTTCGATATCGGCTGGGACGAGCTGCTCATCATCGGGATCGTCGCGCTTCTCGTGATCGGCCCGAAGGATTTGCCGTACGCGTTCCGCATGGTCGGCCAGTGGATGGGCAAAGCGCGCGCGCTGGCGCGCGAATTCCAAACCCACATCGACGACCTGATGCGCGAATCCGAAGTCGACGATATGAAGCGTGAGTTCAGCGAAATGACCCGCCCGCCCGAATTCGAAGGGCTGGAACAAGACCTGATGACTGGCCGCGCGCCGGCACCGAAAGCGGCCGACGCGCCACCCGCAGCATCGCCCGAACCGGTAGTGCCGCCCGCACCATGACCGCGCCCGGCCCCCAAGAAGATGAAGCCCATATTGAGGCTTCGCGCGCGCCGCTGCTCGACCATCTGATCGAGCTCCGCCGCCGTCTCATCTGGTCGCTGGCGGCGTTCATCATCGCTTTCATCGCATCGTATTTCTTCGCCGCGCGCATCTACGCGTTCCTGACGCATCCGCTGGCGGCAGCCCTCGAAGGCCAACCCGGCCGCGAAATGATCTACACCGCCCTCTACGAAACGTTCCTGACCTACGTGAAGGTCGCGGCGTTCAGCGCGATGTGCATTTCGTTTCCGATCATCGCGTCGCAAATCTGGATGTTCGTGGCGCCTGGCCTCTATCGCAACGAGCGTCGCGCGTTCCTTCCGTTCCTGTTCGCGACGCCGGTGATGTTCGCCCTTGGTGCGGCGCTCCTTTATTACGTTCTGTTGCCGATCGTCATTCGCTTCTTCTTGGGCTTCGAGACACCGGGCGGCCCTGGCGAGTTGCCAATCAAACTGCAAGCGAAGGTGGCCGACTACCTGAACCTGGTGATGAGCCTGATCTTCGCCTTTGGCTTCAGCTTCCAATTGCCGGTGCTGCTCACGCTCTTAGGGCGCGTCGGCATCGTGTCGTCGGACATGCTCAGGCGCGGCCGCCGCTACGCCATTGTGTTCGTCTTCGTGGTGGCCGCCGTCCTCACGCCGCCCGACG
>JANNEL010000166.1:0-11291 GCA_031378595.1 Alphaproteobacteria bacterium | reverse complement strand
GCCGCACCGCGTCGACCACCTTCGCCCCGCCGCCCTCGTTCGACGTATCGAACGCAACCAGCCCATCGTCGGTCTCGAACAGAACGCAGTGCGAAAATGCCTCCACCATCGCAACCCCGTCGCCGATCTCCGACAACTGATGATTGATCCGGTTCAGCGGCCCCGTCTCGTCGGAACCCTTCCCCTCGTCGATGACGGCCCGCGACAGAGCGAGTAGGTCGGCCATGTGCTTCCTCCCAGTATCGGTGGCGAGTTTGTAACGCGTCCCCGAAGTCGATCTTCGATCGCTTTAGAAAACCAACGCCTATTCGTCGACGGTGGCGCTCCACGGCAGGCGCCGCCGCGGGCGGTCCCAGCTGCAGCTATACGTCCCTGAAACTGTGCGCGCCTCCGCGCTGGCGAACATGCCGGCGTAACGGCACGAGCCCTCCGGCGCCGTGCGGACGATCTGCACCGTGCGTCCGTCCGCGGCCACGGAAATCTGAAGGAACGCCGACACCCACTCGTTGTTGCCCTTATGCCAGCGAGCGTCATACATGCCGTCGCGTTGCGAAGGACTACGCGGCACCCAATTGCCGGACCAGTCGCCCTCTTGCTCGCGCCAACGCTTCGCCAAGCGCGGGTCAGGGGGCGCGGCGTCCGGCGCCACCGTTGCGCGGTCGTTTTCATTTCGCACGGAAGCGCCGACATCCAGACGCGCGCTCCAATTCAGTCGAGGCCCGCCCGCACACGAATAGACTCCGGCAACCCGCCAATAGCGTGCTGCCCCCGGCGTCTCGGGCTGCAACCAGCCCGAATAGGCGCAACGCCGACCACCAGCATCGGCGCGCACGATTTGCACGTTTATCAAGGCGGCGCCGGCCACTTCTAGCGTGATGGTGAGGTCGGCAGCTACCAAGTCCGAACCCTTCCGCCAAAGCGCGCTGTACTGCCCATCGGAGGTGGCGGCGTCCTTCGGTGACCAGACGCCGACCCAATCCCCTTCGCGCTCGTTCCACGTCACGGCGAGAAATGGCGATCCGGCAAGCGCAGGCCCGCTCCCAAACAACAGCAGCAACGCAAATGCAGCGCATAGTTGGTTCAGTCGCACGAGAACCTCCGATGTCTTTGACGCAACAAACGACAGCCGTGCGGACCGTAGCACGGGCGAGCCGGCGCTCCCAGAGCAAGCAGGCAAACTCATGTGTCGCTGCTGACCGGCACGAGCGCTCGGAGCCCTATCGACGCGGTCCGCAAATCTCTTCGCGTCGCGGACCTGCGCTGCCGGTCATCGGCAGCAGCCCGTCCATCGGAAATTCGCCGCTACAAAGTGCCCGCGGTACGCCGCCGGTGCGGCACTCAGGGGCCCGTTGCCGCCGCTGGTGGCGACGTGCGTCAGGTTGGCTGCGGCAAGATTTCGTCCGCAAGTTTCTTGATTTTCGGAGCTAGATGACATATTATCAAGATTGATGTACATGCCGCCCAACGCTCGGCGCGCCGCCCACTTCCGTTACAGGCTTCACGCTGTCCCCGTTACAAGTAACGGCGAAGTAACATCCGTGTAACGGCATTTTCCGCGGAACGCCGTCAATGTAACGCCGTAACGTCTGAATCGATGTTGTTTTTTGCACGCCACGCCTTCGCGACACGCCCCACTCTGTCCCCGCTACATGTAGCGGCGATGTTGCACGCGTGTAGCGCCGTTTTCCGCACGATTGCGCCAATGTTGCACCGTAGCGGCAGAATTGACGTTGCTTTTTGCACGTGGCGGGCAATTCGCTTGCGCAATCAAGCGCTAAGCGTTGTTCGGAAGGCCCCGCGCCTAATCCGCGTGATCTTTCGCAGGCATCGGCACGACCTTGTCGCACAACTGGCGCAGCCGCTCGACCTGGCGCACGTAAAGCGTCTTCGACTTGCGCTCGGCGACGCCGTCGGCGGAGAGGTGGGAAAGCACGCGCGCCACCGTCTCGCGCGTGGTCGAAGCTTGCGCCGCGATCTGCGCTTGCGTGGGCAGCGGATAGATCAGCCAGGAACCCTGCCGCACCGGGTCGGGCTTGATGAGCTTCAACAGCTCGGAATAGACGCGCTGATAGGCCGAGAGCGTCGCCAGATCCATGATCCGGTCGTCACTGGTTCGCACGATGCGCACCAGCTTCTCCATGATCACGAAGCCGACCTTGGGATACTGCTCGACGACGTCGCGAAACGCGCCGATCGTGATCGAGCCCAAGATGCAGTCTTCGAGGGCAACGACCGTTGCCGAACGCGGCAGACCGTCGATCGCGGCCATCTCGCCGAAGAATTCGCCGGGCCCGGCCACCGCATAAGCGACCTCGCGGCCCGAAGGCGAGAAATTCACAATCCGGCAGCGTCCTTTGACGACGAAGAACACGTCGCGGGAGTCGGAATCGCGGCTAAGGATCGGCTCATTCGCGTGGGCGACCTTCCAAGTGCATTGCGCCTCGATCCGCGCGATGGCCGCACGGTCGAGAGGCGCCAGCATCTTGTTGCCGTTGAGCGTGAACTCGGCCCGCTGCGCTTCAGCGGTGGTCCCCATGCAAGTCCTCTTCTCGGTCGTCGAGAGCTATCCGACCCATGTTTCAATGAACCGCAACCGAATGGAAAGCCTTAATTTCGTGTGCAACCGCTTCCACGTGCCAAAACTGGCTAGTTCATACGGCTGTCACGCCGCCGTCCACCACGATCGTCTGCCCGGTCATGAAGGCGGCCGCCTTGGAGGCGAGATAGACCGCGGCCCCCGCGATCTCGTCCGGCTCGCCGATTCGCCGGAGCGGCGCATTCGACGTCGAGCGTTTCAGGATCTCGGGATTGTCCCACAAAGCCTTCGCGAAATCGGTCTTCACCAACCCCGGCGCGATGCAGTTCGCCCGCACATTATGCACGCCGTATTCGCAGGCGATGTTGCGCGCAAGCTGAAAGTCGGCAGCCTTCGAAATGCAGTACGCGCCAAGCACCGGCGACCCGCGCAGGCCACCGATCGAAGACACGATGATGATCGCCCCGTCCTTCCGCTCAACCATTTCGGGAATGACCATGTTGCACAACTGATGGTTGGAGCGAACGTTCGACCCCATGATTTTGTCGAAGGCCTCGTCCGGAATTTGCGACATCGACCCGAACACCGGATTGACCGCCGCGTTGCAGACGAGCACGTCGATCTTGCCCCACTTCGCGCGCGTCTTTTGGACAAGCAGCTCCAGCTGCGAGCGCTCATTGATGTTGCAAGGCACCGCGTAGGCGACTTCTTTTCCTTTTCCCCACTTCTGGTTGATGTCGGCCGTCACTTTGTCGCACACGTCAGCTTTGCGCGACGACACGACGACCTTTGCGCCGTGTTCGGCCATGCGATGCGCGATCGCCTCGCCGATTCCTTTCGTCGAACCCGTGATAACCGCAATTTTCCCGCTGAGATCGAAGAGCTGCATGGCCATTTCCGTCCTTCAGAAAAGAATGTGGTTCATGTTTCTGGAAATGAGAGCCCCTTGCGACGCCCGTCAAGAAGAATGCACAATTCGCTTTCCCCAGGCGCCAGCTGCGCTAGGTGGTTTTCCGTCACTTGCCTTGACCCACGGGCCCGCCCTATCACGCGCGCATCCAATTGATGCGACCTACGTGGGCCTTAACAGAGGACGTTCTTAAATGCGTAAAGCCATTGCCTTAATCGTCAGCGCCGCCTTCCTTCTCGGCGCGTGCCAGACCCAAGATCCCTACACCGGCGAACAGAAGACGAGCAACGCGACCAAGGGCGCCATCTTCGGTGCGCTCGGCGGCGCTGCTATCGGCGCCTTGACGAACACCTCCAGCGGCAAACAAGCCGCCCGCAACGCGCTCATTGGCGCTGGCATCGGCGCGCTCGCCGGTGGCGCCATCGGCGGCTACATGGACCAGCAGGAGGCTGAGCTCCGTCAGCGTCTGCGCGCGGCCGGCGTTTCCGTGCAGCGCAACGGCAACAACATCATGCTGGTGATGGCGAGCGACGTCACCTTCCCGGTCGATGGCGACCAGGTGAACCCGCAATACTACCAGACGCTGGCAGCCGTCGGCGAAGTCCTGGCGGAATACAACAAGACGACGATCGAAGTGTCCGGCCACACGGACTCGACCGGCGCCAACCAGTACAACCAGGACCTCTCGCAGCGCCGCGCCAACGCGGTCGCCTACATCCTGGCTCAGAACGGCGTGATGCCGCAGCGCATGTACGTCATCGGCATGGGTGAGACCCGCCCGGTAGCGCCGAACTCGACGCCCGCCGGCCGCAACAAGAACCGTCGCGTCGAAATCCAGATCGTCCCCTACACCTCGTAACGGGATAACGGGCGCCGCCGGCTAACCCCGGCGGCGCTTACTTCAGCGCCGTCTCGATCGCTTGCTTCAACTCGGCCGCCTCCGGTTCGGTGCGTGAGCCGAACGTCCCGGCAAGATTGCCATCCTTGCCGATCAGGTACTTGTGAAAGTTCCAGCGCGGGATCGCAGCTTCGCCCAACTCCTTCGCGATCCACTGATAAAGCGGATGCGCCGCCGCACCGACCACGTGCTCCTTCTTCGTGAGCGGAAAATCGACCCCGTAGCGCACTTCGCAGAACGACTTGATCTCGGTCTCCGAGCCCGGCTCCTGCGCCCCGAAATCGTTCGACGGCACGCCGAGCACGACCAAGCCCTTGTCGCGATAAGCCTGCCACAACGCCTCGAGCCCCTTGTACTGCGGCGTCAATCCGCAAGCGCTCGCCGTATTCACGAGCAACACCGCTTTGCCTTTGTAGCCGGACATCGCGAGTGGCTTGCCTTCAATAGAGGTGAAGGAAAAGGCGTGGGCGTTGCTCATCGAAGGCCTCCAAGGGGGATGGGTTAACGAGTTGTAAACACTTCAAGCCGGACACTCAAAATACGTGAGAATCGGGGGAAAATTATGCCGCGGCTGGACCTCATCATCGTGCCGGGAGTGGCGTTCCTCGCCGGGATCGTGATCGGCGCGGTCCTCTATCGCCTAGGCGTCACCGACGCCGTCGGCGCCATGCTGGTCGCGGGCTTCATCACCGTCGTCGCCTCCTACTGCGACCTGATCCTCGACCGCACCGCCGAGCGCGCGCGCACGCATGGCTCGATCGAACGGGTCCGTGCGGATGCCGATCTCACGCGCCGCGCCGTCGTCGAACTGAAGCAGCATATGGACTCAAGCATCGCGCTGCGCGGTGAGCGGATGGCCAGCGAAGTGAAAGTGCTGGAATCCTTGGTCCGCAAACTCGCCGAAGGCATCGCCGGCCGCTCGAAGCAAATCGCCCCCACGGCCGACGAAGCGGCCGCAGTCGTGGCGCACACCACAGCCGACGTGCCAAGCGACGTCATGCTCGACATGGTCCGCCGCTCGTTGGAAGAAAACCGCATCGACATCTACATGCAGCCGGTCGTCAGCCTGCCGCAACGCAAGGTCCGCTTCTACGAAGCGTTGACGCGCCTGCGCGCCGCCGACGGCACGATCATTATGCCTTCGCAATACATGCAGGTTGCTGAGCCCGCGGGCCTGATGTCCGTCGTCGACAATGTGCTGCTGTTCCGTTGCATCCAAATCCTGCGCAACCTCTCGAACAAGGCGCAAGACATCGGCGTCTTCTGCAACCTCTCGCGCGAGACGCTGCAGGATCAGATCTTCTTCGCGCACTTCATCGAGTTCATGCAGCAGCACAGGGAGCTCGCAGGCTCGCTCATCTTCGAGATCTCGCAAGAAACGCTCGAGAAGGGCACGCCCGCCGAAATCGCAAACCTGAGCCAACTCGCCGATCTCGACTTCACGTTCTCGATGGACAAGGTCACGACGCTCGACATCGACTTCGCAAGCGCTCGCGCCCGCCAAGTCCGCTACTTCAAAGTCCCCGCAAAACTGCTCCTCGGCGACGCCGACAAGTCCGGCGCCCGCGTGCACCCGTCCGACCTGAAGGAGCTGCTCGGGCGCTTCGGCCTCAATCTCATTGCCGAAAAAGTCGAGAACGAGCGCGACGTCATTCGCCTGCTCGATCACGATGTCGATTTCGGGCAAGGCTTCCTGTTCGGCGAGCCGCAGCAAATCCGCGACACGCTCCTCGGCCAACGCCAGCAACGCCCGGTGCCCCAAGTCGCCCCGCCGCCGCAGCGTCTGCGGGCCCTTAAGCGCGCCTGAAAGGCCCATTGAAGCGGCCAAGCGCTACCCCTATGTGGTAGGCGCATGAAAATCATCTCCGGTTTGCACGAACTCGCCGCGCGCCACGACGTTCTCGTCTGCGATATCTGGGGCGTCATTCACAACGGGCGTGAAGCGTATCCCGGCGTCGTCGACACGCTGCGCCGCTTTCGCGAGCAGGGCACGGTTCTGCTGCTCTCGAACGCGCCGCGCCCAAACGGCCCGATCCGCGAGCAACTAGAAAGCCTCTCCGTCACCGCCGACGCTTACGATGACCTCGTCACCTCAGGCGACCTCACGCGCCGCCTGCTGATCGAGCGCGCGCCGCTGAACATCCACCGTGTCGGCCCCGACCGCGACTGGCCGCTGTTCGAAAACCTCGCCGTCCACCAAGTCGCCATGAAGGATGCGGATGCCATCGTCTGCACCGGGCCCTTCGACGACACGAAAGAAGGCCCCGACGACTACCGCGACTACTGGAAGGAAGCGCTCGCGCGCCGCCTGCCGTTCTTTTGTGCAAACCCAGACCTCGTCGTGCAGCGCGGCGATCAGATGATCTATTGCGCGGGCGCGCTTGCGCAGGACTACGAACGCCAAGGCGGCGAAGTCGTCTATCTCGGAAAGCCGCACGCGCCGGTCTACGCTTTCGTCGCCGAGCGCCTGCGCGAACTCACGGGCCGCGAGATCCCGCGTGCGAAGTGGCTCGCGGTTGGCGACGGCCTGAAGACCGACATCGCGGGCGCCACGAAAGCCGGAATCGATTCGCTGCTGATCACCGGAGGCATCCACGAAAGCGAACTCGCTCACGCCGACGGCACACCCGATCCGGCAAAGATCGAAAGCGTCTTCGCTGCGCAAAAGCTGAAGTCCGTAGCGGCCATGCGCCGCTTGCTCTGGTAACGCCGCCGCGCATAGATTGCGGCCGAACTCATCCCCGAACAAACAAGGACGGCGGCCCATGACGGCAACATCCGGTTATTTCCTCGAAGACCTGACAACGGGCATGTCGGCCTCGTATGGCAAGACGATCACCGATGCCGACATCGTTCTGTTCGCGGGCGTCTCCGGCGACACGAACCCCGTGCACCTCGACCAAACGTTCGCCGAGAAGACGCCGTTCAAGACGCGCATCGCCCACGGCATGCTGTCGGCAAGCTTCATCTCGACCGTCATCGGCACGAAGCTGCCTGGTCCCGGCGCGATCTATATGAGCCAGAACCTGCGCTTCAAAGCGCCGGTGAAAATCGGCGACACGGTGACGACCACCTGCACGATCACGGAAATCATCGCCGAGAAGCGCCGCATCGTTCTCTCCACGATCTGCAAAGTCGGCGACACGGTCGTGATCGAGGGCGACGCTCTCATCATGGTCCCCTCGCGCGGCAAATAGGCGACAAGCGCACCCGGCCCGCATGCAAGTCTTCCGCCACTACGAAAGTCTGCCGGCGTCCGCGCGCGGCGCGGCCGTGGCGATCGGCAATTTCGACGGCGTACATCTGGGCCATCAGGCGCTCTTGAAACACGCGAAGACGCTGGGTGCGCAACTCGGCGTTCTCGTGTTCGAGCCGCACCCTCAGGAATTCTTCAAGCCCGGCGGCGAACGCTTTCGCCTGACGCCGTTTCGCGCCAAGGCGCGCCTGCTCGAACGCTTCGGCGTCGACGTTCTCTACGCGCTCCACTTCGACGCGGCATTCGCGGGCTTAAGCGCCGAAGACTTCGTCGCGAAGGTGTTGGTGCAAGGCCTCGGCGTAAAGCACATCGTCGTCGGCCAAGACTTCCAGTTCGGCAAGGGCAGGGCCGGCAACATAGGGCTTCTGAAGGCGCGCGGCCAAGAGCAAGGCTTCGCGGTCTCGACATTCGATCTCGTCGGCATCGGTCCCGAAGCGAAAATATCCTCGACCCGCATCCGCGAAGCGCTGCGCGCAGGAAAACCGGAAGTCGCCACCCAACTGCTCGGCCACGCATGGACAGTCGAGGGCAGGGTGGAGCAGGGCGACAAGCGCGGCCGCACCATCGGTTTCCCGACCGCCAACGTCTCGCTCGAGGGCTACTTGGAACCGGCGCTCGGCGTCTATGCCGTGCGCGTCGAGATTGCCGGCAAGTCGTACAACGGCGTCGCAAACTTCGGCCGCCGTCCGACATTCGACAAGAAAGACGTCCTCCTCGAAGTCCACATCTTCGATTTCGCGGGAGACCTCTACGGCGAACAAATCGTCGTCTCGTTCATTTCCTACCTCCGCCCCGAACAAAAATTCTCAGGGCTCGACGCGCTAAAAGCGCAAATCGCCAAAGACAGCGAAACCGCGCGAGCGATCCTCGTCGCATAGGGCGCAAACGCAGTCTGGGAGCGCGGGCGTCCCGCCGTTCTTTGCGGCATCTTCAAAGCATCGGCTGCTCAGACTTAGCGAAGGGCGGGCGGGACGCCCGCGCTCCCAGGCTGCGCTCGCGCCTTCAATGCGCCCGCGCCAACGAGTACACTCCGAATCGTCATGCACCACCCACTGAAGCTCCACCCGGATTCGCGCTGCGCCGCCGTCACGCATATCGACGTAGCGGTCGCGCGCGCACGGGGTAATTTGACGCTCACCTATCTCGTCACCGGCAAGATCGCCGATATCCGTCTACCGCCCCTTGGCGCGCACGCTCGCGCAGATGGCCTTTGGCAGCACACATGCTTTGAGGCGTTCGTGCGCAAGGTGCCGAGCATGCGCTACTACGAGTTCAACTTTGCCCCGTCGATGGAATGGGCCGCCTACCGCTTCCGGGGTTATCGCGAAGGCATGGTCGTGGCAGAAGAGATGACGCCGCCCAACATCGAGGGCAGGACGAACGTGGAGTCCTATTCTTTGCTGACCACGCTGAAGTTGGATGCCATGCCAAGCCTACCCGCGGACGCGCCCTGGCAGTTGAACCTCACCGCCGTTGTCGAAGAAATGGACGGCGGCAAATCCTACTGGGCGCTTGCACATCCGCCCGGTAAGCCCGACTTTCACCACACCGATAGTTTCACCCTCGAACTCCCCGCTGATAGCCCATGAAATTCGGTATCGACCACCTGATCGCCGACCATGCGCTGCGCGCGCCGCTCAAAGGCAAGCGCGTAGCCCTCGTCGCGCATCCCGCCTCCGTCACGCAAGATCTGACGCATTCGCTCGACGCGCTTGCCGCTTGCGGGGACATAGACCTCACCGCCGCCTTCGGCCCGCAGCACGGACTGCGCGGCGACAAGCAAGACAACATGGTCGAGAGCCCGGACTTCAACGACCCCGTTCACGGCATTCCGGTGTTCAGCCTCTACGGCCAAGTCCGCCGCCCAACCGGCCAAAGCATGGGCACGTTCGACGTCGTGCTCGTCGACCTGCAGGATTTGGGTTGCCGCATCTACACGTTCATCACCACGCTGCTCTACATGCTCGAAGCGGCGGCCGAGCATAAGAAGGCAGTCTGGGTGCTCGACCGCCCGAACCCCGCCGGCCGCCCGGTCGAAGGGTTACGGTTGCGCGAAGGTTGGGAAAGCTTCGTCGGCGCGGGTCCCATGCCGATGCGCCACGGCTTGACGCTCGGCGAACTGGGCCTCTGGTTCGTCAAAACGAAAAAGCTCGACGTCGACTACCGCATCGTCGAAATGCAGAACTGGCATCCCGATGACGGTCCCGGTTACGGCTGGCCGTTGGGCGCACGTACGTGGGTAAACCCAAGCCCGAACGCGCCGAACCTTTGGATGGCGCGCGCCTATGCCGGCACCGTGATGCTCGAAGGCACGACACTCTCCGAAGGCCGCGGCACCACGCGCCCGCTCGAACTCTTCGGCGCCCCCGACATCGACGCGAAGAAAGTGATCGCCGAGATGCACCGCCTCGCACCGCAGTGGCTGAGGGGTTGCGTGCTCCGCGAATGCTGGTTCGAACCGACCTTCCACAAGCACGTCGGTCAACTCTGCAACGGCATCCAAATCCACACCGAAGACCCGCGCGGCTACGATCACCACCAGTTCAAACCATGGCGCGTCCAAGCACTGGCGTTCAAGGCGATCCGCAACATCCACCACGCCTATCCGCTCTGGCGCGACTTCGCTTACGAATACGAACTCGGCAAACTCGCCATCGACGTCATCAACGGCGGCCCGCTTCTGCGCGAATGGGTCGACGACAAGAACGCAACCGCAAACGACCTCGACGCGCGCACCAAACCCGACGAACAATCGTGGATCGCAGAACGGCAAGCGTTTTTGCGCTACTGAAGCAGTTGAAAGGTGAGACCATATGAAGCGCTATGGGAACACCTGGAGTGACCTGCGATTCCCAACCTTGTTCTTCGCAGCGTTGGCTTTGCTCGTTTCAAGCATGGTCGTTCTTGTTCGCAGCGACGAGTTAACCGAGCGCTTGTTGGTGGGCGGCTTCATAGCGCTCCTGGTATTCGGGTTGCCGATGTTGGCCATTGCACCGACGATGCTCTTTGAAATCGTCATCGACGACACGCATATCACGCACCGCGCCCTCGGGCGCTATGTTCTATCTCGCAAGCGCATTGAGGACCTACGATCAGCCGAGTTCGCTGCCGGCGGCTGGGGCGCTAAGCTCAAGTTTCGCGACGGCACCGCAATTCGCTTCTTGGGGGCACACCTGGGAATTCTCTACGAGTTGAAGGACCATCTTGAGCGTGTCTCCCCGCCAAGCACGAGCTTTGACTAGACCTGTGGCGCCGTGTCATTGACTCCGTACCAAGCCATTCCCAAACACCGGAGCCCACCTATGAAAACCCGCATCACCGAAATGTTCGGCATCGAACATCCGATCATCCAAGGCGGCATGCATTTCGTGGGCTTTGCCGAGATGGCCGCCGCCGTGTCGAACGCGGGCGGCCTCGGCATCATCACGGGCTTGACCCAAGGCACGCCCGCTAACCTCGCGAAAGAGATCGGCCGCTGCCACGAGATGACGAAGAAACCGTTCGGCGTGAACCTGACGTTCCTGCCCGCACTCACGCAGCCCGACTACCCGGGCTTCATCAAAGCGATCATCGACGGCGGCGTGAAGTACGTGGAGACGGCAGGCAACAACCCGCAAAAGTGGCTACCGGTTCTGAAAGAGAACGGCATCAAGGTGATCCACAAGTGCACGTCCGTGCGCCATTCGCTGAA